>CALBWZ010000101.1 GCA_937893415.1 uncultured Comamonadaceae bacterium
AATGCAGGTAAGACATTGGTTTCCTACTGGTTTACCTCAGTAGGGAAAATCCGCCCAAGGCTGTCGGGCAAGTAACAGACGGAAGTCACCGTTTGGTAGCTAAAATGACAGCCTGTTTGTAACCACCCTCAGAGGGATCTATGAGTGATATTGAAGCACGTGTAAAGAAAATCATTGCCGAGCAACTTGGTGTTGAAGAAGGTCAAGTGACCAGCGAAAAATCTTTCGTTGCAGACTTGGGCGCTGACTCCTTGGACACCGTGGAGTTGGTGATGGCTCTGGAAGACGAGTTCAGCATCGAAATCCCCGATGAAGATGCCGAAAAAATAACAACTGTTCAAAACGCCATCGATTACGCGCTGGCTAACCAGAAGGCATAAGCCGGGATGAGTCGTCGTCGCGTTGTCGTTACCGGCTTAGGCTGTGTGAGTCCTGTGGGCAATACTGTTGAGCAGTCTTGGACCAATTTATTGGCTGGGCGGTCGGGTATTGACACCATCAAATCTTTTGATGCGTCAGCCTTTGCTTGTCAAATAGCCGGTGAGGTGAAAGATCTCGACCTGCAGTCTTACATCAGTACGAAAGAAGCTCGGTCTATGGACCGTTTCATTCATTTGGGCATAGTAGCGGCACAACAAGCTGTTGTGGATTCAGGTTTGCCTCAGGGCGACGATTTAGACGACGAATTAGCGTTTCGCATAGGTTGCATCATCGGGTCGGGTATAGGTGGCTTGCCACTGATCGAAGAAACCCATGGTGAATACACCAACCGCGGACCCCGCAGAATTTCTCCATTCTTTGTGCCCGCGTCCATCATCAACATGATATCGGGTCATGTGTCGATGCGACATGGTTTCAAAGGTCCTAACTTGGCTGTCGTGACGGCGTGCACCACTGGTTTGCACAGCATTGGCGAGGCGGCTAGAAAAATTGAATATGGCGACGCCGACGTGATGGTAGCTGGCGGATCAGAATCCACAGTCTCACCGCTGGGTATTGGTGGCTTTGCAGCCATGCGTGCCTTGTCGACGCGCAACGATGATCCCCAGGCGGCGTCGCGTCCATGGGACAGAGACCGCGATGGATTTGTGCTGGGAGAAGGCGCTGGTGTCATGGTGCTTGAAGAGTACGAGCACGCCAGAGCCCGCGGTGCACGGATGTATTGCGAGCTGGCTGGCTATGGCATGAGTGGGGATGCAGGTCATATGACTGCACCCAATATGGACGGCCCACGTCGCGCCATGATCAGCGCTATGAACAACGCTGGCGTGAACCCTGTTGACGTTCAATATGCCAACGCCCACGGCACTTCTACGCCTCTGGGCGATATCAACGAGTCCAACGCGTTTAAGGCCGCATTTGGCGATGCCGCAAAGCAGTTGGTTGTGAACTCTACCAAGTCCATGACAGGCCATTTGCTGGGTGGCGCAGGTGGTATTGAGAGCGTGTTTACTGTGTTGGCGTTGCACCATCAAAAAAGTCCGCCCACCATCAACATTGACAACCAAGACCCCGAGTGTGATCTTGATTACTGCGCCAACACGGCGCGCGATATGCGTATAGATGTGGCAATCAAAAACAACTTTGGCTTTGGTGGCACCAATGGCTCATTGGTGTTTAAGCGTTTGACCTAACGCTCATAACAAACGCAAGCCCTAGCCAGCGCTTGCCTGACAGCCTATGCATCACGCCCCACCGGTCATTTACCCTGTGGGACGTTGCGTTGTTTGCAAACAAGTCTTTTATATTGTGTGGTGCCTCCAAGCCTGTGTGCTGGCTGGGGCGGCTTACGCCAGCCAACCAGGCAATGGTCAGCGCTGGCCTTGGTTGTTGGCCGCTGGCATGTGGTCGGCTTGGCTAGGTTGGCACTGGTACAGAAGCCAACAAGCTGCACAGTCAGAGCGCACCCTTCCAAACCATCGCAACCACCCTGTGGACGCTACGCATTATTTGTCTTGGCAGGCCCCAGCTGGCATGGGCTTGTGGCAGCTTCAAACGCAGGCTTATAGCGAGCCGGCTGCTGTGCGCGCACCACACATGGTGATAGACCTTGGCAAGTGTGTGTTGGTGCGTGTGCAAGCAGTCATTGACAGCGCATCGTTGTTCAACCGGGCCAACACACAGTGGTTGTGGCTGTTTGAGCGTGACAGCCCGCCGCGTTGGTTGGCCTTACGCCGAGCGCTGTTGGCCGCAAAATCATGAGGGTTGTTCGTTTTTGTGGGGCGAGTGCGTTATATTGCTGGGTTATCCATGCCTGAGCTCACACCGACTACCGACCTTGTCCCACCGACTCCTACGCCAGATGCTGACGCCGCAATGGTGCAGCGTGCCGTTGATGGGGACACGCGCGCGTTTGACTGGCTGGTCATCAAGTACGAGGCACGCGTGGCTCGATTGATTGGGCGGTGGGTCCGCGACCCAGGCTTGTGTGAAGACGTGACGCAAGACACATTTATCAAAGCCTATAAGGCATTGCCCCAGTTTCGTGGCGAGGCAAAATTTTACACATGGCTGTACCGCATAGCGGTTAATTCCGCTAAAAAAGCGGTGATGCGTGCCAATAAAGACCCAGTACGCAGCTTATCGTCGTTACAAAAAGACGACGACGATGAAACTTCTGGCAGCGCGTGGGAACAAACTCAGATGGCGGTTGATGAACAGACCCCTGAGACGGCTTTGGCCAGCAAAGAAATAGCATTGGCAATCAACGCGGCCATGGATGCCTTGCCCAGTGAATTGCGCGAGGCTATTACGTTAAGGGAAATTGAAGGTATGAGCTACGAAGACATTGCATCGACTATTGCTTGCCCTATCGGTACAGTGAGATCTCGTATTTTCCGGGCTAGAGAGGCCATATCCGCACGCATCAAACCCATGCTAGACAAACAAGGAGGCAAACGCTGGTAAGCCCCAGTATTTGCAAACAAGTGACCCAAGACCATCACAACCACAAAGCCGTAAGTCTCCCAAGGCCCCACCTCCGCAGCGAGGGTGACGGCGGCAGTGCGCAGGCTTTTGCCCCTGAGCTTGATATGACCGCCAGCCGCGTATCGGCTTGGCTGGACGGTGAAATAGAAGCGCACGCATGCGACGCCATGTGTGAGCAGCTGGGCGCACCACATGCGAGCAACTTAGAGGCCGCCATAGACATGTGTTTGATAGGCCATGTGTTGCGCGAACAAGCGCAAGGTGTCGTTCACAGCGGACGCAGCGCCCGGGTATTGGCTGCCTTACAGGCCTGCTATGAGAACCAGGCTGTGCTGTCCACAACACCCTCATCACAAGAAGACAGTTTGCGAGTTGCACCAGGTGCCTTGTCGCAACGAGCTGCCAACGACCCGTGGTTTAACTGGCGCGCCACAGGCAGCGCCGTTGCCGTGGCGCTGGCTTTGGGTGTGTGGTGGCAGATGCCTGGCGCAGACGCGCCCATCACCAGCAGCCCCATGGCTGTAGCCGCACCATCGGTCGTAGCAGAAGCTTTGCTGGCGGAGTCTTCTCGCAGCGTCGCGATGCGCAGAGACCCGCACATAGACGCTTTTTTAGCTGCCCACAGACAAACAGGTGCTAGCAACGCTTGGCCAGGTGCGGTTGGGTTTGTGCGCAATGTGGCGTGGTCAGGAGCAACGCAGTGAGGTGGCGCTTTGGCAGGTTTGTTCGTTGGCAAGCGGTGCTTGCACTGTATCTGGTCTGCATCGCTGGCCTGTCACACGCGCAGCCTGGTGGCGATGTTAGGCGCTGGCTGATAGAGGTTCATCAAGCCGCCAAACAGCAAACCTTCGTGGGCACCATGGTGGTGCAGTCTGGTTCTGACATGGTGTCCGCCAAAATTTGGCACATCGACCACGGTGCTCAAACGTATGAGCGTGTGGATTTGCTCAGTGGCGAGCCACACACAACCATGCGGCAAGGCGACCTTGTATTTGGGGTGGACCATACGGCAAAGCTGGTTCGGCAAGAGCGCACCAGCGACTTAGGACTATTTCCTGCCGTGTTGGGCAGCGCTGGGCACAACGTTGGGCAGCATTACGTGATGCAGTCTTTAAGCGCACAACGTGTCGCAGGCCGTGACACGGTGGGCGTGGCTCTCCAAGCCAAAGACTTGTGGCGCCACTCATACCGCATTTGGCGCGACAAGCAGTCTGGTTTGGTATTGCAATGGCAAACGGTCTCAAGCCATTCTGGAGCTGTTTTAGAGCAAGTCGCTTACAGCGATATTGTGGTGGCCGGTGGTGTGGATTTTGCGGCCATGCAGGCGTGGCAGCGTGTGCCAGCCAATTACGCAGTGGTGGTTAAGGATGCGCTCAAAGTGCAGCCCAGCAGCCTGGGTTGGACACAGCGTGCGCCAGTGGCAGGTTTTGAAGCGGGCGCGGTATCTAAACCTCAGATAAATGGCCAAGCCGTTAAGGGCGCCCCAGCCCAGTGGGTGTTTTCTGATGGCTTGGCATCAGCATCCTTGTTCGTTGAACCCTCATCAGCCAGAGGCGCTCGACAGCCCAGCGCGGTACATTTAGGTGCTACAGCCAGCGTCAGTGCATCCGTGCCGCCAATGTGGGTAACTGCAGTGGGGGAGGTGCCAGTGGCCACTTTGCGCGCATTATTAAACAGTGTGCATTTTAATGGTCAACCATCAAACAACAAACCGATGGAACCATAGTCCATTGGGTCACTCTTAACCACACAGCCCCACCGTGGTTGTACATGTTTGGAATATAGAAGGTAACAAAGTGAACGATCAATCTCAAACAACACAATCGAACTCTCGCCGCATGAGCCGCAACGTTATCAGTGCCGTTATTGTGGGTTGTGCTGTTGTAGGGGCAGGTGCAGCATGGACGTTGACCCAAACGCGGCCAACTTTAGCGGTGACGACGCCTCAGGTGGTTGTCGCTGCAAACGCCACCGCAACGGCTAGCATGCAGCCAGTGGTGTTGCCCCTGATGACTGGCTTGCCTGACTTCACACCCCTGGTGGAAGCAGTGGGCCCGTCTGTAGTCAACATCCGCACTTTAGAAAATGCCAAGCCTCAAAGCAGTGGTGGCTCGGAGGAGCAAATGCTGGAGTTTTTCAGGCGCTTTGGTATACCAGTGCCACCTGGTTTTGGTGGCAATCCCGATGGCGAAGCTCCGAAAGAGGGAGCGCAACGTCCTAGGGGCATTGGTTCAGGCTTTGTGCTCAGCGCGGACGGCTACATCATGACCAATGCCCACGTGGTGGACGGTGCAGACGAGCTGATTGTTACGATGCCTGACAAGCGCGAATTCACGGCCAAAATCATTGGCGCTGACAAACGCACAGATGTGGCGGTTGTCAAAGTTGACGCGACAGATTTGGTGCCAGTGCGACTGGGTGACCCCGAGATGCTCAAAGTGGGCGCATGGGTTATGGCTATTGGCTCTCCATACGGCCTTGAGAACACGGTGACCGCAGGTATAGTGAGCGCCAAAGCCCGGGAAACAGGTGATTTTTTACCGTTTATCCAAACCGATGTGGCGATTAATCCTGGCAACTCAGGTGGTCCTCTCATCAACATGCGCGGTGAAGTAGTTGGTATCAACAGCCAAATTTACTCACGCTCAGGCGGATTTCAAGGTATTTCATTTGCCATCCCAATTGACGAGGCTGTTCGTGTTGCAACACAGTTGCGCAGCCAAGGCTTCGTGACCCGCGGACGCATTGGCGTGAGCATCGCGAGTGTTGACAAAGAAACTGCTGAAGCTTTGGGTTTGGGCAAGCCGCGTGGCGCGTTGGTCAACGGTATCGAGGCGGGCTCGCCAGCTGCCAAGGCTGGCTTGGAACCCGGCGATGTCATCATTGAGTTTGAAGGCGTGGCTATTGAGAAGTCACTTGATTTGCCACGCGTGGTGGGTAACACCAAGCCAGGCACAACATCTCCTTTGACAGTTGTACGTCAAGGCAAGGAGAAGAAGTTGACGATTACAGTGGGCGCCTTTGATCCCGAACCAATCACCACAGCCGAGGTGGTGCCAGAGCCACAAACAGGTGAGCAGTTGCTCGCGGTTGGATTGAGTGTGCTGGAGTTGACCCCGCAAGAAATGCGCGAACTCAAAATAGATGGTGGTGTCAAAGTAAAAGATGCGCAGGGTGCGGCAGCCCGAGCGGGTATGCGTCCAGACGATGTGATCTTGGCGGTAGCCAACACAAAGGTTGCTGACGTGAACGCGCTGAAGTTGCTGTTGGCTAAAACAGCGGATAAACCTGTGGTGAGTATTTTATTTAGGCGTGGGCAGTGGGTGCAATACGCTTTGCTGCGCCGCTAAACTTGCATGCAATGGCGTCTCTATAGCCGTTGTCAAAACGTGTTTCGGCGATTTTTTTGCAGCTAAAAGTCACGCAATCACGTGGCCTTGTTGTTTAATTGCTGTTGGTGTCTAAACATTCGCATTGTTAGGGCTGCGTTTGTTTAAAACCTAAAACAACTAGAATAAGAGGTAAATTGCTTCTTATAACGTCTCTTTTATGGCTGGTTCACCATATTATGGAAGTGTGTGGTTTGGCCACGACGGCATAAATTTTTCATACATATCTCCCCCGCAATTTTGTGGATAACATGTGTATAAGTCTGTGGATAACTTCGGTGTTTAGGCTTGGTCTAGTAGGGTTTTATATCTGGAAACGCTTGTTTTCTGGGGTTTTTGCCTACAATGGTTATCCAATCAATCGCAGTTGCCAAAGATTATTGGTTCAGGGCGCGTCACCACGATGCGCCCTTTTTTCATTCATTTCGTACAGGTGTATTTGCACTTGTAGATCACCTTTTTGTTGATGAAACACATTCGAAATTTCTCCATCATTGCGCACATCGATCATGGCAAGTCCACGCTGGCCGATCGCATTATTCAACGTTGTGGTGGTCTGAGCGACAGAGAGATGAGCGCGCAAGTGCTGGACTCTATGGATATAGAAAAAGAGCGCGGCATCACCATCAAGGCTCAAACGGCGTCGTTGCAATACACAGCCCGTGATGGGCAGGTGTACAACTTCAACCTGATTGATACGCCTGGGCACGTAGACTTTTCATACGAAGTTTCACGCTCACTGTCTGCATGTGAAGGAGCCCTGTTGGTGGTGGACGCCAGCCAAGGTGTCGAAGCGCAAACAGTGGCCAACTGTTACACCGCGTTGGACTTAGGCGTTGAGGTATTGCCTGTTCTCAATAAAATGGATTTGCCGCAAGCAGACCCCGATAACGCCAAGCTAGAGATTGAAGAAGTGATTGGTATTGATGCGTCTGAAGCCATTCCCTGTTCAGCTAAAACGGGCATGGGGATTGATGAGATCTTGGAAATGGTCGTTGCCAAGGTGCCGCCGCCAAAAGGAAACCCAGACGGTCCCGTGCGCGCCATGATTGTGGACAGTTGGTACGACACCTACGTGGGTGTTGTGATGCTCGTGCGCATGGTCGATGGCGAATTAAAACGCGGTGAGCGTTTCAAGCTCATGGCCACCGATACCCAATACAACGCCGACAAGTTGGGTGTGTTTTCTCCCGGACCTGTTGATCGCTCCTCACTCAAGGCTGGGGAAGTGGGTTTTATCATTGCGGGTATCAAAGAGCTGCGATCGGCCAAAGTGGGCGACACCGTGACGGTGGTGCGTACCGGTTCAGGCATGGCCGCTTTTACGGCCACGGAAGCCTTACCTGGTTTTAAGGAAGTGCAGCCGCAAGTGTTTGCAGGTTTGTTCCCAAGCGAGTCCAGTGAGTATGATTCTTTGCGTGATGCGCTAGAAAAACTACAACTCAACGACGCAGCCCTGCGCTACGAGCCAGAAGTGTCGCAAGCTTTGGGCTTTGGTTTTCGATGCGGCTTCTTGGGCTTGCTGCACATGGAGATCGTGCAAGAGCGCTTGGAGCGAGAGTTCGATCAAGACCTGATTACGACGGCACCAAGTGTGGTGTACCAAGTCCTCAAAGGTGATGGCGAAGTGGTGATGGTTGAGAACCCGTCCAAGATGCCAGAGGTTGGACAAATCCAAGAGATTCGTGAGCCTATCGTCACGGTTCATTTGTACATGCCACAAGACTCAGTGGGCGTTGTGATGACGCTGGCCAACCAAAAGCGCGGCATGCAAATCAACATGGCCTACCACGGTAAGCAAGTCATGTTGACCTACGAAATGCCACTGGGCGAGATCGTCTTGGACTTTTTTGACAGGCTCAAATCGGTCAGCCGTGGTTACGCTTCTATGGACTACGAGTTCAAAGAGTACAGAGCCAGCGATGTGGTGAAGGTAGACATCATGCTCAACGGCGAGCGCGTAGATGCTTTGGCCATCATTGTTCACCGTTCGCAATCTCAGCACCGCGGTCGTGCTGTGGTGGGTAAGATGCGCGAATCCATATCACGCCAAATGTTTGACGTGGCCATACAAGCGGCTATTGGTGGCAACATTATTGCCCGTGAAACAGTCAAAGCCATGCGCAAAAACGTGCTGGCCAAATGTTACGGTGGTGATATTTCACGCAAGCGCAAGCTCCTCGAAAAACAAAAAGCCGGTAAAAAGCGTATGAAACAAATCGGCTCTGTTGAAGTGCCACAAGAAGCATTTTTAGCCATTTTGCGGGTGGACGACTGATGACAACTAACACGGGTGCCGTGGCTGGCGACAATCAACTCAATAGCGTGATGTCTGGGATAACAGCATTGTTGCTGGCCGCTTTTGTGACCTATACGTTCATGTGGTATCTGGGTGCAGTGCTTGGCAACTTTGCGCTGGTTTTATTCATTGCGACCTCCATCACAGGCGTGTACTGGGTGGGTGAGCGCTTCTATTTTTTACCAAAGCGGCGTTCGGCTGCATGGCGCCTAACCCAAAGTTTGACGCACCGCCGCGCTCAGTTGGCCGCCCAAGGTATTACAGATGTGGATACCGACTGGGATAACAGCGAGGCGTCGCAACACCTGTTGCACCAACCGTGGTGGCTTGACTGGACTGCGGGCTTATTCCCCGTGCTCTTGGTGGTGTTTGTGTTGCGCTCTTTTTTGTTTGAGCCTTTTAAAATTCCATCTGGCTCTATGGTTCCAACTTTGCGTGTGGGCGACTTAATTCTGGTGAACAAGTTTCACTATGGTGTGCGCTTGCCAGTTCTCAACACAAAAGTGTTGTCAAACAATGAGCCAGCCCGTGGCGATGTCATGGTCTTTCGTTACCCGCCACAACCAAGTCTAGACTACATCAAGCGTGTGGTCGGTTTGCCAGGTGATGAGGTGTCCTATCTCAACAAACAGCTGAGACTCAACGGCGAGTTGGTTGAGCAGCAGACATTGCCAGACTTTTTTGACAGCGATGACATGCGCTACAGCATGCAATTCGAATCCAAGCTTGGCGACAAGGAATTCAGATTTCTAAACGATGAAAATCGCCCAGCTTTTGTCCCAGGAGCCAGCCAATTTGAAGGCCGTGACAATTGCAATTACTCAGTCCAAGGTGTGGTGTGTACAGTCCCGGCAGGCCACTACTTCATGATGGGCGATAACCGTGACAACTCACTAGATTCGCGCTACTGGGGTTTCGTACCTGAGGAAAATATCGTGGGCCGTGCATTTTTCGTATGGATGAATTTCTCAGACCTCGGTCGTATTGGTGGCTTTGATTAAGCGCAGCGTAGCCACCACCAAGACTGCGTCTGAATTGGATAAGCTCCAGCGGGCAGTAGGGCACGAGTTTGCCAACCTTGGCTTGCTCAAGCAAGCACTCACGCACCG
>CALBWZ010000102.1 GCA_937893415.1 uncultured Comamonadaceae bacterium
ACCGCGGTGTGGCGCGGGTGCTAAATAAGGGCTGTCGGTTTCAATCAGTAAGCGGTCATTGGGCACATAGGCCACCACATCACGGATGTCAGAGGCATTTTTAAAAGTAATGATCCCAGAGAAGGAAATATAAAAGCCCATATCCAGCGCGGCTTTGGCAACGTCTAAACTCTCGGTGAAACAGTGCAGAACACCGCGTGATTGGGGCAACTCACCGGCGTTGTCATTGAAGCCTCCGAGCTCGCGCAGCATAGCCATGGTATCCACACTGGCGTTGCGGGTGTGGACCACCACAGGCAAGTCCACTGCCCTACCCGCGTGAATATGCGTGGCAAACCGGTCACGTTGCCACTGCATGTCGGCAACAGAGCGCCCATTTAAGCGGTAGTAATCAAGGCCCGTTTCACCAATACCCACAATGCGGGCATTGCCCGCTCTAGCGACCAACCAATCAAACGAAGGTTCAGCCACGCCTTCGTTATCAGGGTGAACGCCAACAGTTGCCCACAAGTTGGGATGTTGCTCGGCCAGTTGTAGCACGTCGTCGGCTTCTTCAACACTTGTACAAATGCATACGGCCTGGTCAACATTGGCTTGGGCCATGTTCTCCAAAATTGCGTCTAAGTTGCTTTTTAGTACGGAAAAATTGAGGTGGCAATGAGAATCAATAAACATAATTGGTCAATGTGGCGTGGGGCTGCCCGCACGTTGCGGCTTGGCAGGGGTTGCAAAAACAATGGCGGCGTCGCACAGCCAAGCTTCAGTCTGAAGCCCAGCGTTATACGGGTGTTCAACGGTGCGTCGCCACGTTGACAAACGCAGCGCCCATTGTTCTAGCGCGCGCAAGTGAGGCAATGTGGGCAAGTCAGCGAGCGCAAAAAAACGAGGTGTGGCACCCACCCAAGCCGATTGCGTGTCATGGGCTACTTTTTGCAATGTGTCCAAAATCACAGCTGGCGTCCAGTCTTGCATGTGGCCCAACTGGCCCTTGGCGATAGACTTGGGCAAGCTGCTCCATTGCACATGGGTCAAACCAAGCTCACCCCACGTCAGGGCATCCATGGGTCGCCCACCTGCGGCTTGCAGCCATGTTGTAGTGGTTTCTGGTCTGGGTGTAGGTTGCAAGGTTGTCCCCAGCCACTGCTGGGACGTCTCTGTGCTGGGCCAGCTCATGTTGTGGGTTAGGCAACGGCTGCGAATGGTTGGCAACAGCATGTGCGAGGCTTCGGTGGCCAACACAAACCGAACATCGCCTGGTGGTTCTTCAAGTGTTTTGAGCAGGGTGTTAGCTGACTCAACGTTGAGGCGCTGAGCGGGGTAAATCAGCACGACTTGGAAGCGGCTTCTGGCCCGCGTCATTTGCGTAAACGCGACCGCTGCGCGCGCAGCGTCTACACGTATCCAGCGACTGGGCTTGCGTGCTTTTTTATCTATCTCATCCTGCGCAGCGCTGGGCAGTGGCCAATTCAGCTCTAGTGCAACTGTTTCTGGTAACAGCACATGCAAGTCAGGATGGGTTCTCACATCCACACTGTGGCAAGACGCGCATTGCCCGCAAGCGCCAGCTGGGGTGGGCTGGTCGCACAGCCACGCTTTGGCCAAGGCAAAGGCTAAAAGATATTGACCCAAGCCAGGTGGACCACTC
>CALBWZ010000103.1 GCA_937893415.1 uncultured Comamonadaceae bacterium
CCGCACTGCACAACGCCTTTATGTCTGATACCCCAGAGCTCGACAACACCGCACCCGGTAGCGACACAGCCGTTAGCGCCGCTCCACAAGTGGCTTTTCCAAAACGCATCAAAAGCTACGTGCTGCGTGCTGGCAGGACCACCACCGGCCAAGCCAAGGCCTTTGCAGCTTATGGCCCAGCTATCTTGCTGCCATATAAAGCGCAAGCGCTGAACGCCAATGAAGCATTTGGCCGCCAAGCGCCGCTTATTTTAGAAATTGGATTTGGGATGGGCGAGTCGACTGCTCACATCGCCAGCGTAAGACCCAACGACAATTTTTTATGCTGCGAAGTACACGCACCCGGTGTGGGCGCACTGCTCAAACGGGCTGGCGAGCAAGCTATCACCAACATACGCATAGTGGCTCACGACGCTGTTGAGGTGCTGGACAATATGCTGCTACCAGACCAGTTAGACGGTGTGCATATATTTTTCCCAGACCCTTGGCACAAAAAGCGTCATAACAAACGCCGCCTCATACAAGCGCCGTTCGTGGCCAAACTAATGACACGCCTCAAACCTGGCGGCTACATACACTGCGCCACAGACTGGGAAGAGTATGCTGCGCAAATACTAGACGTGCTGGGCAGTACCCCAGGCCTTGTTAACACGGTCGACGGCTCAGCAACAACAGCTGCCGGACGACCAGGCTACGCCAACACACCAAGTTACCGCCCCTTAACCAAATTTGAGAACAGAGGCATCAAACTCGGCCATGGCGTGTGGGACTTGGTGTTTACCAAGATCTGACAACAAGCAACAGTTCAACAATAGGCAGTTCAGGCACGGGCGTGTATCGCTGTTGACGCCATCAAGCCTGCCACACACCCCAACCCTGCTCGCGCAGGCGAATACCCAAGTCAACTTCCATGTACTGGGCATCGCCATAAGGCATGGGGTTCAATGCCTCAAACACCTCGTACATCAAACGCTGGCCGTATTTAAAAGCAAATCGGTTGCTCATAATACCGGCCTTGTGTTGGTCAAAGCGCAGGTCAGGGTCTAAAAAAGTCATGCCCACATAGACGCAAGGTTTACCAGGCTGGTAGTGCGCGTTGGCGCGCACAAACTTGGCCTCACCCAAGACGCTGGGGTCGAGCTCAATGACGTACACGTTGTGGCGTTGTCTCATGCGTGCAAGCCTAACCCACAACTGAAGAGACACAACTGCAAGTCCAGAACTCAGGATGCCAAGGCTCTGCTAAACTCACCCACTGATTTGAAAGTCCGCCGCCGTAGTTCAACGGATAGAACGAGCGCCTCCTAAGCGCTAGATACAGGTTCGATTCCTGTCGGAGGCAC
>CALBWZ010000104.1 GCA_937893415.1 uncultured Comamonadaceae bacterium
GCGTCAATAGGGCGGGTACACAGCTTGTGGCCTTTGTAGCATCGTACAAAAAAAGGGTACCAAACCCGGTAATTTTTCGGTCAGTTTCTTCACTTGTCTTGAAGATCTTGTATCACTCGATGACTGTTAGCACCCTTGATTAACTGAGTGTTCCAAATACCCCGCAGCTGTGCTTGCAATTTTATGAAATGCTGGCGTCATGCCAATGTCATCCAATTTTTCGCCGAGTGGCTCTATCGAGTCCAAGTAGTAGCCTCTCCCTAATTCGTCCATATTGCCAGCGATGGTGGGAACGGCAACCATGATGTGTACACCTTCACACAAGGCCTGAAGTTCGGCTAGGAAATCTAAAGCGGCTTTTAAGTTAGCACGCGGAATTTTATAAATTCGCTGCTGAAGTACTGGCTTGCTGAGACGTCTCCAAACACTGTTATCAAAACGGCAGGCCCAGTTGCTGTGGATGATGGCTCAGCCTCCTTGGCGGCGTGCCAGGCTGCCATTTCAGGGTTTCTCCCCATTTCGGTAGCTACCCTTTTGCCATGGGCGAAGTTTTCGAAGCTGGCGTACAAATGAATATCTCCAGCACCTTCACCCAATATGGCTTTAAAACGCGGGCCTTGCCACCAGCGTGACGCATGATTGCCCCCAGTTCATGAGCGCGTGCCACTGTTAAATTTGTTTTACCGGGTAGCGCTGTTGCGATCCGACTGGAAATGACGGCCGTGACCAATCCTTTTTTTGGAGCTGAATCACTCGGGGATGTTGCCTACCGTGTTAGCAGGATGATTAACGGTAAGAGCGCCGTTGCCACAACGTGGTTTCTCAAGAGCCATTGGTTTGGTCAGGGTAGGTGGTGCCGCACATGCGCCCAACATGACTGAAGCGGTTGAGGTGAATAACGCCATTGCAGCCATTTTAAAGGGTGATGTATACATCAACGCTCCTTCTTGCTGGTATCGTAGCGCTTGCAATTCGCAGTGTCTTTGGCTTGGGGCTAGCTCATCTGTTGGGTATGTTGGTGTAAGGTCAGATGGCTTGCGAATTGGATCTGAACTAACAACACCCAATAAAAGTCATGAGTATTCTTTCTAGCCTTCAAGATCCAATACTGCCTATTTTTATGGCGTTGCTTGCGGGCTTCTTTATGCGGCGAGTCAAGTTTTTTGATGCCCTCGGCGCCCAGGGTATAAACCGCTTTGTTTTTTACGTAGCCATGCCCGCGCTTCTATTCGACTTGGTGCGCAAGGTTGCCTTGGATCAGATTGATTGGCCTACGGTCAACGTCTATCTCTTTACGGAGTTTGTGGTTTACGTAGGTGTTGCTCTTATTACGTTTCGAGTTTTTAAACGGTCTGTTGGGGAATCCATACTGATAGGCATGGCGGCTGGTTTTGTCAACCACCTAATGTTTGTGTTGCCTATCGCACGTTTTTTGTATGGCGTTCAAGCCGCCGAACCGATTGCAGCGATTGTATTTGTAGACGTGATTGTCTTTTGTTTCACGGTTTTTCTGATGGACTTTATTCGGGCTCTTGAGTCCAAGCAGATTGGTTCTTTTAGCGTTTTAAACGTTGCAGGTATGCTGTCAAAAAACCCCATGGTGATTGCGACGGTGCTGGGTGTTATAGCTGGGGCTTTCCCAAGCTATCTTCCGTCTGGCGTTTACACCTACTCCAATTTTTTAGCCGCTTCGGCCGCACCAGCCGCTTTATTTGCCTTAGGCGTCATACTTGGTGGTCAACCCATCCGCCCAGTTGGCGGTCCTGCTTGGCTGGCCATTGGGTCCAAGCTGGTTATTCATCCTGCGCTGTTCTTCTTTATATCTGGGGTTGGCGGTGCCTTAGTTATGAAGCCAGATTGGCAGACAATGGCGTTTCTAGTGGCGGCTGGCCCCTGTGGTGCCATGCCATTTGTCATTGCCTTGCAATACAACATCAAGCCTGAGGTGATTGCTAAAGCAGTGCTCATTTCAACTGTTTTGTCGCTTGTGAGTCTCAGTGTCCTGACCGCTGCTTAGTCACTTTTAAAGCTAAATGGTTGACTGGCTGCACCCAATAATTCTTAACGGGTCTAGAGGACTGTCTTGGTGCTTCTATGACTCAGTTGCTTGTTAGTTTCAGGCGATGTTACTAAAGCTGGTGCTACCCATGTTTTGTACCACGTTTGAATCAAAAGCTGCATTAAGAGGGCTGCACATCCTGTTGGCTTGAGTCCGATGCGGGTGCTCCGCCAGCCTTATTTGTATCATCAGCCTCTGGGAAGCACATCTTCTGCCCATCCCATTTTTGGCCGCACCAACATTGACCATCACCGTTGATGATACAAGTGCCTGTGCCGCAGCATCTTAAGTCGTCTGTCATTTACATCTCCTCGCAGTTATTACCTTAACAATTGCCGCGCCTGTGATCCGCAATGGCGGTGTCATCAAACTTCATTTCTGTACTTCTTAACGCACGGTGTTTGGTTTTCCGTCCTGCCATTCGAGCGCGCCACATTTTGAAAGAGTTTGGTTTTAGTTCCGCGCGCATCAGTCGAATGACATCTGGTTCGCTGACACCTG
>CALBWZ010000105.1 GCA_937893415.1 uncultured Comamonadaceae bacterium
CCTTGGGCGTTGCGCTGGCCACTTTTTTGGGCAGTATCGCCATGATGCCGTTGCTTGGTACGGAGTTTGTGCCAAAAGCCGACTTCTCAGAAACACGTCTCAACTTCTACACACCCGTGGGCTCTTCGTTGGAAACAACAGAGGCCAAGGTTCTCGAAGTTGAAACCGTGGTGCGCAGCTTTCCTGAAGTCGTCTACACCTTAAGCACCATCAACACAGGCAGCACGCAGGGCAAGATGTACGCCAACATGTATGTGCGGCTGGTTGACCGCGACCAACGCACGCTGGGCGCTAGCGTCATGTCCGCGAGTTTGCGAGAGCGCTTGCGTGGCATCAGCGGTATCACGGTCACACACGTGGGCATGCTCGACTCCGTGGGTGGTAACAAACAAATTGAGTTGTCAGTCACGGGGCCTGACTTGCGCGAACTCGAGCGCGTCAGCCTGCAAGTCATGGCGCGCATAGAAGGCATACCTGGTTTGGTAGACCTAGACTCCAGCGTCAAACCCAACAAACCTACTGTTGATGTCACGCTTAAGCGTGACGCCGCCAACGACTTGGGTTTGTCGGTTGGTGTTGTAGCGCACAACCTGCGCACCCTCATTGCCGGCCAAACTGTCAGCACGTGGAGCTCACCAGACGGACAAAACCACAACGTCATCGTCAGACTGCCCGCGTCGCAACGCACCAGCATTGACGACATCAGGCAACTGCCATTTGTAGTGGGTACCAACACCGACGGCACACCACGCGTGGTCAGCTTGGAGCAAGTGGCTAACATTGAAAGCGCCACTGGCACCAACCAAATTAACCGGCGCAACCTCACACGTGAAGTAGCCATTAACGCCAACGCCTATGCCCGCTCAGTAGGCGAGGTGTCTGGCGACATCCGCAAGTCGCTGGACGCCATGCAACTCCCACCCGGCTACCGCTACGAGTTTGGCGGCTCCACCAAAGACATGGCCGAGTCTTTTGGCTACGCCATCTCAGCACTGGTGCTGGCTGTGCTGTTTATTTATATGATTTTAGCCAGCCAATTTAAAAGCTTCCTACAACCCTTGGCACTGATGAGCGCCCTGCCCTTGACCCTCATTGGTGTGGTGCTCACCTTGTTGATGTTCCAGTCAAGTATCTCCATGTTCTCAGTGATTGGCATTGTGATGCTCATGGGACTTGTCACCAAAAACGCCATTTTGTTGGTGGACTTTGCCATTCGCGCCAGAGCAGGAACGCCAGACACGCCCCCCATGGGCAGGACTGAGGCCTTGCTCATGGCGGCTAAAGTACGTTTGCGCCCTATTTTGATGACCACATTGGCCATGATTTTTGGCATGATCCCCTTGGCATTCGCCCTGTCTGAGGGCTCTGAACAACGAGCCCCTATGGGCCAGGCTGTGATAGGTGGTGTCATTACGGCCTCCCTCCTGACCTTGGTTGTGGTGCCGGTCGTGTATTGCTACATGGATGATTTGGGCGAGTGGCTGAAGCGCAAGTTCTCCTCCACGCCAAGCAACTTGGATGTAGACGTGGCCACTTAGTAGAATAAGACCAATCCTGCCACCCTTTTACGCATGCCCTACAAAGTATTAAATATGCCAGTCATTCTCGACACAGATCAAGCGCGCTTCAACATGATCGAGCAACAAATTCGTCCGTGGGACGTATTGGACACCGACGTACTGGCTGTTTTAAATGCCGTATCGCGCGAGGACTTTGTTCCCACAGCCCACAAAGCCTTGGCTTTTAGCGACCTAGAAATCCCACTGTTACAGCCCAGTAAACCAGGCCTGTGCATGCTCGCACCCCGTGTGGAGGCTCGTTTGCTGCAAGATGTTGAGATCAAGGCCGGCGACAATGTACTAGAAATTGGCACGGGCTCTGGCTACATGGCTGCCTTGTTGGCCTACCGCGCCAAACGTGTCATCACCGTTGAAATCAACCAATCTATGGCGGCCAACGCACGTGACAACATTGAGCAGGCCAATATTCACAACATTGAACTGGTTCAGGCAGACGGCTCACAAATGGACACATGGGCCGCCTTTGGTCCTTTCGACGCGATTGTGCTCAGCGGCTCAGTAGCTGCAGTACCTCAAGAGTTGTTGCAACATTTAAAACCAGGCGGGCGCTTAGCGGCTATTTGCGGCCATGAACCTGTGATGTGCGCAACTTTTGTCACCCGCGGCGAGGACAATGCACAAGGCGCTACATTCAGCCAAACCACGCCATGGGATACCGTAGCCCCAAGGTTGCAAGGGTTTAAAGAGCCGTCGACTTTCAAGTTCTAATTGTAAAAACCATACTGTAATGATTACCAACGACTCGCGATGCATTCATGACCCAAATTGAACCCAAGCAACTCCTTGACTGGCTGGCACAACTGCCGCCTGACAGCAAACCTGTGGTGTTAGATGTACGAGAGCCGCACGAGTTTGAGTTGGCAAGCCCCTCAGTCGATGCGCCATTCGAGCTCATACAAATGCCTATGCGCACCGTGCCGCAGCTCGTAGACAGCTTGGATAAAGAGCGCCCCATCGCTTGTCTGTGCCACCATGGTTCACGCAGCATGCAGGTCGCTACATTTCTAGCCAACATGGGTCACGACAATGTGGTCAATATCAGCGGTGGGATGGATGCATGGGCAGTTCAGCTGGACCCATCACTGTCCAGGTATTAACCGCCACACCCAATTACTGAAGCCTAACTTGTTGGCTTTTACCCCTTTTTTGCCCCCTTGTTAAGGATGCCTCACATGCGCCACGCAGCCACATTGTTTGTGTCAACAACCTCCTCCGTAGCAGCAGGCCTGCTGATTGCCAGCCTGTCGCTGGGAGTGCAGGCCCAAAACCTGCTCAGCATGGTGGATGCCGCGCGCGCATATGATGCCACCTACTTGGGCGAAGTCGCCGGTGCAGAAGCCACACGGTCTGCGGCCATGCAAGGCCGAGCAGGCGTGTTGCCTAAATTGGCATTGCAAGCTCAAGCAAGCCGCTTGACGTCGCACGGAAACACAATCCCAACCAGCTTTGTTTCTACCAGCCAGAACATTGGGTTGGTAGCCACGCAGTCGCTGTACTCTGCCACCAACATTGCCAACTTGGGCAAAGCCAAACAAGGTGAACTGGGTGCAGACGTTCAGTTGCGCGGCGCTGAGCAATCGTTGCTGGTGCGTGTTGCGCAAGCCTACTTTGATGTGCTGACCGCGCAAGACGAGTTTGCCAGTGTGCAAGCCTCTAAGACAGCTACCGCACAGCAACTAGAGGCCGCCAAACGCAACTTTGAAGTGGGCAACACCACCATCACGGATACACGCGAAGCGCAAGCACAATTCGACAGCATCACCGCCAACGAAATAGCAAGTGACAACAACCTGCGCGTCAAAGAACTGGTGCTGGCACAAATCACTGGCCTGAGCCAGCCCACCCCCAACCGCCTGGCCAACAACGACATGCCAACGCTGCCGCAGGGCGACATGGCTGCTTGGGTCACTATTGCGCTGAACAACAGCGTGTCGATTGCTGCTGCAAAAATCACACTCGCCAATGCAGGCTTAGATATAGACATTGCACAAGGTGGGCACAAGCCAACGCTAGACTTGAGCTTGAGTTACAACCAAAAAAGTGCCTCCATCAAAGCAAATCCATCAACAGCAATCGGCTTGTCTTTCAACATGCCCTTGTTTACGGGCTACGCCGTCACCAACGGGGTTGATGCCGCAGTAGCCAAAGAAACACAAGCGCGCTACAACTTAGACAACGCCATGCGCAACACCACCAATTTGGTTAAAACGGCCTATCTAGGCTTGCAGTCTGGTATTGGCCAAACCAAAGCCTTGCAAGCCGCGCTGGCGTCAAGCCAAAGTGCGCTAGAAGCCAACCAATTGGGCTACGAAGTGGGTGTGCGCATCAACATCGATGTGCTCAACGCGCAAACCAATGTCTTCACAACACAAGCTGCGCTGGCCAAGGCGCGCTTCGCCGTCTTGGTAGGCGGCCTGCAAGTTCGCCAAGCTGCTGGCACATTGACCATTGACCATGTGGTTGCACTGAACCAGTTGTTGGTGCCATAAATTTTGTACGAGCCTCGCTACACACACGACGTACAGCCACAATCACTTGGCCGTATGTGGCCAGTTAACCGATAGCCGGTGTTGCAGCAACAACTACTGCAACGCAGGTGAATGGGGCAACAAACCCAGCGTTCTCACCGCAGCACCCCGGTGGTTTTCAATCCAAGCTCTTGCAGCCTTTGAGCGATCTTGTAAAGCTTTCTCGTTGGCCACCAACACGACGGCCATTTTTACGGCTCCCGCCATGTCCTCCACCCGAACACACGCCTGCGCTTGTATGGCTTGCTCGGTGGCTTGTACAAAATTGAAAGTGTGTGGCCCAGCCACCACCACACAGCCACAAGCTGCAGCCTCAATCAGATTTTGACCACCCAAAGGCTCAAAGCTACCGCCCAGCACAGCCACTTGGCTCATGGCGTAATACATGGCCATCTCGCCCAGTGTGTCACCCAGCCAAACCGTGCGTATGTCGGCAGCTGGCACATGGCAACATGTCGGGTCTGTATGCATATGTTCAGTGGCTTGCCATTGGCTGCGCTTGGAGACTTGCCAACCAGCTTGGCGCAACAGGCCATCCACCTCATCGACACGCTGCGGGTGCCTCGGCACCAACATCCACTGCACAGCATCACGCTGCGCAGCAGGCAGCTGCGCCACCGCGTGCAGCCACAGAACTTCCTCACCGCTGCGGCTGCTTGCCAACATGACAATGGGCTTATCTGTGCGTTGAGCTGCGTTCACACCTGACGCAACCTGCACATCATTCAGCTGCATATCGAACTTGATATTGCCCACCACACCCAAGACATTGGCCCCAAGAATAGCCAACCGCTGTGCGTCATCGTTGGTTTGAGCGACCACACCTGCCAAAGCACCAAACGCCATATGCGACAGCGTGACCAGTCGCTGGGCTTTCTCTAACGACCGCTGCGACATGCGCGCATTCACCACAAACAAAGGCACTTGCTGCGCGACGCATGACAAACACAACTGCGGCCAAACCTCTGTTTCCATCAACACACCGAAGCGCGGCTTGTAGTGTTTTAGAAATCCATTCACTGCACTTGCACTGTCCCAAGGCAGCCATGTTTGCTGGTCACCGTCTCGCAACAGGTCTTTACCGGCCTGTAGCCCTGTGGCTGTACCGTGGGTCAGCAGCAGCTTGACATGTGGGTACGCCACTCGCAGTGCTGCAACGAGTGCGGCACTGGCTCGGGTCTCTCCCAACGACACCGCATGCACCCACATCCAGGGATGGTGGCTGACGCTAGGCCCACTGTAACGCCCCATTCGGGCATTCACATGCCACGCATAGGCAGGCTCCTGCTTGGCGCGTTTTGCAAGCTTTATGGGCAACACCACTTGCAACGCGCGCATGACCATCTGATAAGACAGCAACACCAGGCGTCTGCGAGCACTTAAAAGGTAGGACATCTGCAGCTTAAGCCGTTTGGTCGAACAACTGTTGGTAAACAGTTGCAATGCCAACGGCTTCATGGCTGAGTGCGAACGCTTGCGTGACATGCTGTCGCGCCGCCAAGCCCATGTCGTGCGCATGAGCCACGCCTTGGCTCAGCACTTGCTGCACGGCAAGCGAGACTGCGGGCGCGTCCTCTACAGGCACTATGTAGCCGTTAACGCCGTTTTGTACCAACATGCTGAAAGCGCCTGTATCAGAACACACCAAGGCACACCCACAAGCAGCCGCTTCAAACGGCGTTAGACCAAACGGCTCGTAACGCGGGCATGCCACACACACGGTGCAGCGCTGGTACCACACATGCACCGCACCAGCGGGCACTTCACCTAGAAAGACAACACGCCCACTCAAGCCCGCCGCATCAATGCGCTGTTGCAACTCGGCTTGATAGGCTTGGTGCTGTGGCTGCGCCAGGCCAGCAATCACAGCGGTTGCGCCGGGCAGGTTAGGCAGCGCCGCAATCATGGCATCGACAAAAATGTCGCTGCCTTTGTCGGGACGCACGCGGCCAAATACGCCAATGCCATAGTCACCGCCTAAGCCACTTTCTGCCCAAGCATCGACTTTGTCGGCAGGCACTGAAAAACGTGATAAATCAATGCCATGTGGCACCACCGCAGTGGTATTGGGCACAAAGGACGCGGCCAATGGCGTGGTGCTGATCACCGCATCCATCTTGGCAATCAGCCACCTGGGGAAACGGCCATGCAAGTGCTGCGCCGCCGACGTGAACACCAACTTAATGGGCAAACGCAGCACATCACGCGCCCACAGGCCAGCCATCATCTCGTGATCACGCCGTACATGCCAAATACGAAATGCCCGTCCCTCAGGCGCACGCTTGGACAAGCGAATTGCTTGTCTCAAGCTCATGCCTTGGACACCGTTGGACAAGGGAGTGCCGCAATAAGCCAAACGCCATTGCGCCAACTGAACAGGCACCAGCGCATTAACTGTGGCCGACACCCCTGTGTAGCGTTTTTTAAGATTGAAGACAACAACCTCAGGGTCAGCGTGCTGACTAGCCGTTGTGTCGGTGCCAGCGGTTGTCGGCGCCATGTTTGTGTCGGTATGTTTATACGTATGTGCAGTCATGAGAACATCCTATTACCCTAAGCATGCGCCAATGGCTGAACGTGCGCATTGGGCATCAGCGTGTGCAACAGACTCATAAACAAATCCTGAATGCGGCGCAATGCTTGGTCGGTGTGTCCTTCAAAACGCAGCACCAACACGGGAGTCGTGTTAGAGGCCCGGATGAGGCCAAACCCATCAGGCCAATCGGCGCGCAACCCGTCAATGGTGCACAACTGGGCTGGACTTGCAAAGCCAACCGCATCAGCCTGAGCGATCAACACCAACTGCTCCACCAAGGCATGCGCATCAGCGCCTGCGCAATCCACATTCAACTCTGGCGTAGACATGCTGGTAGGCAGTGCATTGAGCGTGGCGCTGGGATCGGTTTCACGGCTCAGTATCTCCAGCAAACGCGCTGCCGCATAAGTGCCATCGTCAAAGCCAAACCAACGTTCTTTGAAAAATATATGGCCACTCATCTCACCACCCAGCGGGCTATTGAGCTCTTTCATGCGTGCTTTAACCAATGAGTGACCCGTTTTAAACATCACGGGTTCGCCACCGGCGGCTGTAATTTCAGGTGCCAAGCGCTGGCTGCACTTCACATCAAACACAATGGCACCACCGGGGACGCGCGACAACACATCCCGTGCAAACAATACCATTTGACGGTCTGGATAGATGGTGTTGCCGTCGGTGGTGACCACACCAAGACGGTCACCATCGCCGTCGAACGCCAACCCTAGGTCGGCGTCACCGACTTGCACGGCAGCAATAAGATCGCGCAAGTTTTCCGGCTTGCTGGGGTCTGGGTGGTGGTTGGGGAAATTGCCATCCACTTCACTGAACAACTCCACAACCTCGCAACCCAACGCACGCAAAATGTGGGGCGCAGAGGCACCCGCCACGCCATTGCCACTGTCCACCACAACTTTCAAAGGACGAGACAGCTGGATGTCGCCCACTATGCGCGATGAGTAGGCCTCAAACACATCTAGCTGACGGATAGACCCAGGCGATACCTGAGGCTGCTCACCGACCACCATCGCATCGCGAAGACCAGTGATTTGTGCACCATAAATGGCGTTACCCGCCATCACCATTTTGAAACCGTTGTAATTTTTAGGGTTGTGACTGCCCGTGATTTGTATGCCGCTGGTGCATAGGGTGTGGGCTGCAAAATACAGCATGGGCGTGGTCACCATGCCCACGTCAATCACATCGACCCCAGCCTTCACCAACCCATCACTGAGCGCTTGCAACAGCTCTAGGCCGCTCAAACGTCCATCCCGCCCAACCGCGACCGTGTTTTCACCCATCGCTTTGGCCTGGGTGCCAAAAGAAACGCCCAAAGCATGCGCGAATGCATGGGTCAGTTGCTCCGGCACAGTGCCGCGAATGTCGTAGGCCTTAAAGCAAGATGCTGGATAAGTCATAAGTGCAAACTAACAAATGTGAAATGGGGTGGCTTCTGGGCAATGTTGCCATTGTATGGACTACAAAGTCCCCTTTTTGAACGCTGATAGCCAAACGAATCACAAGCTTGCACAATGTCAGTGCAAGCGATGTGCCAACTCAAACCCAAACTGTCAGTATTCAACACGTTGTTACCCAACCAGCCGAACCAAACTTGGCCGCAATACACGTCGGCCAGTGCCCCACAAGGGTCGTATCAGCATTTACATACACCAACCGATGTCCAACCCACAACGCTTACTTATCGTCACCAGCCGTCTGGGCCACCAACAAGTCGCCCGCATTGCGTCACCGTATGGCCCTATGGTGGCTGCGGCCTGTGAAGGCAGCTTGTCTGGCTTGTGGTTTGAAGGACAGAAGCACTTCCCAGACCTGTCAGCCATTACAACAGGCGATACACAGCATCCAAACCACGTCAAACACCAACAGCTGTGGCGAACCCTAGAGGCGCAGTTAACCGCCTATGCTGCTGGCAACTTGCAGCACTTTGACTTGCCACTTCACTTGTGCACGGGGACAGCATTCGGCCAGCGCGTTTGGCAGCGGCTGCTGCAAGTACCTTTCGGACACACCACCACATATGGCGAGCTTGCAACGCTGGTAAACAGCGCACCGCGTGCCACCGGTGGTGCTGTTGGAAGAAACCCCATAGCCATCATCGTGCCCTGCCACCGCGTGGTCGGCGTGAACGGCGCACTCACAGGCTATGCAGGTGGCATGCGCAATAAAACGGCATTGCTGCGTTTGGAACATTACTTTGACTGACAACAACGCCGACGCAACCCAGGCGGTCGCGCCCGCACAAACTTGGCTGAACAAACTCAGCCAGCGCCCTTGGTGGGCAGATCTCTTGCTGCTGAGCGCTGTGTGGGGTTCATCTTTTATGTTCACCAAAATTGCGGCTCAAGATATTGGCGCCATGCCTACGGCATTTAGCCGCGTCGCCGTGGCCGCCCTGTTCTTGGTACCTTTGTTGCTCTGGAAACGCCACACAGCCTCACTCGCCCAGCATTGGAAAAAAGCTTTTTTAATAGGCATTTTTAATTCAGGCATTCCGTTTGCCGCCTACGCCTACGCGCTGCTCACCATCTCCACCAGCACAGGTGCCATCGTCAACGCCTCCACCGCCCTATTCGGTGCGGTCATTGCTTGGTTGTGGCTTAAAGACAAGCCAAGTCTCAGCCGAACAATTGGGCTGGTTCTTGGTTTCACTGGGGTCTGTTTGCTGGCCTTACAAAATGCACGCTCGGCACCCGCAGGCGACCTCGCAGCACAACTTGTTGGCATGCTGGTGTGTTTGTTGGCACCGCCGTGCTACGGCTTGTCTGCCAGCTACACCAAGCTGCACTTTTCGGGCGTACCCGCACTGGTATCGGCCACGGGCAGCCAACTGGGTGCTGCATTTTTTTTGGCACCCTTCGCGCTGTGGTTGTGGCCAGACCACGCCATGCAATGGGGCACCATAGGCTCACTGCTGGTCATCGGTGTGGTGTGCACAGGCATGGCTTATATATTGTTTTTTCGCATTATTGAGTCGGCTGGCGCCAGCAAGGCACTCACAGTGACCTACGCGGTGCCAATTTTTGCGGTGTTTTACGGTGTGACGTTTTTGGGTGAAACCATCACCATGCCCATGGTCTTGTGCGCCGGCGTTGTTTTGGTGGGTATCAGCCTGTCAACTGGCTTACTGCGCTTGCCTGGGACCAAGGCTTAAATCAGGCACACCTAAACGCTGTTAACGTTTATTGGGTAATATCGCGATGGCAATTTCGCAATTTCGCAATTTTTTTTAAGGATTAAGGTTTACCCATGACCATTTCTATGTACCAGGCCAGCGTGCCAAGAATTACCAATATGTTGAACAACCTGGGTGCTATTTTGGACAAGGCTCAAGCGCACGTAGATGCCAAGAAATTAGATGCAGCAGCACTCACCAATGCCAGGCTTTTCCCAGACATGTTGGCCATGAACCGCCAAGTACACATTGCCACCGACACCGCAAAAGGCGTTGTAGCGCGCCTAGCTGGTGTTGAGATACCAGCCTATGAAGACAACGAAATAAGTTTTGCAGACCTCAAGGCGCGCGTTGACAAAACAGTTGCTTTTGTTCAAAGCTTTAGCCCTGAACAGATCGATGGTACTGAAGACAAGGCCATCGTGACCAAACGCGGGGACAAAGAAACGCACTACACAGGCATGCAATTTTTATTGGGCCATGCCATGCCAAATGTGTACTTTCATGTCACCACTGCTTACAACATTCTGCGTCACAACGGCGTTGAAATTGGCAAGAAAGATTACTTAGGCCAACCCTAGAACTTCGCTGAATCAGCTCGATTGACCAATCAGTAAAGAAGTAAATTCTTACCTCCTACCTGCAAAAGCTTTGCTGACCAGCAAGGCTTTTTTCTTGCTGGGAACTGGACAGCGTCCCGTCACAAAAATTGGGATGTGTGTAATGCAAGTGACAACTTAAAGACCACGGCTGGGGGAAATGCCAATGAACATGTCACACGCCTGGTGTTAAATATTCAGCTTGTATCTTTGTAGGAGCCATGACCATGTCCCAGTCCATACACCCCGCGGTTCGCCGGCAAACCATTGCCGATGCGCTGCGTCGCACCGCTATACGACTGCCTACCAAAACGGGCATCATCTGTGGCACCACCACATGGACTTATGCCGAATTTGATGCGCTGGTCACACGGCTCAGCAGCGGGCTTGCAAGCATTGGCGTGGCCGAAGGCGACAAGGTGGCGGTGTTGGCGCGTAACTCGCATGGCTTTGCGGCACTGCGGTTTGCTTTGGCCAGACGCGGTGCGGTGATGGTGCCGATCAACTTTATGCTCAAGGCAGACGAGATCGCCTACATCTTGCGCCACGCCGGGGCCAAGACGTTGGCCACAGACAGCGGTCTGGCAGAGATGGCGCAAGCGGCCAGTCAACTGGACACGCAGGTCACACAGTTCATCTGGCTACCGTCTGAAGACCCCAGCCAGCCCGTGGTGGGCATGCACAACTTTGACACGCTGGCCGCCTGCACCGATGCCATGCCAGATGTGCAATTGGGTAGCAGCGATGTGGCGCAAATTGTCTACACCAGCGGCACCGAGTCCAGCCCCAAAGGTGCTCAGCTCACGCACGATGCGGTGTTGTGGCAATACGTCAGCTGCGTCATAGACGCTGAAATTGCTGAGGCAGACGTGGCCTTGCATGCGCTGCCGCTGTACCACTGCGCTCAGTTAGATGTGTTTTTTGGCCCTGCAATTTATATGGGTAGCACCAACATCATCACGTCCAAGCCCACGCCAGACAACCTGCTGCCCATGATCGAACAATTCGGCATCACCAGTTTTTTTGCACCACCAACGGTGTGGATTGCGCTGCTGCGCTCCCCGCTGATGGACCCAGCTCGACTGACCCAGTTGGCCAAAGGCTATTACGGCGCATCCATCATGCCCGTTGAAGTACTGAAAGAATTGGCGACCCGTTTGCCAAATGTGCGTTTGTGGAACCTGTATGGCCAAACAGAAATCGCGCCGCTGGCCACCCTACTGGGTCCAGAAGACCAGCTGCGAAAACCAGGCTCTTGTGGCAAAGCCGTGCGCAACGTTGAAACCCGCGTGGTGAATGACATGATGCAAGACGTGGCGGTAGACGAAGTGGGAGAAATTGTGCATCGCTCGCCCCATTTGATGCTGGGCTACCTGCACGACGACGAACGCACCAAAGCTGCCTTTGAAGGCGACTGGTTCCACAGTGGTGACTTGGGCGTGATTGACGACGAAGGCTACATCACCGTGGTGGACCGCAAGAAAGACATGATCAAGACCGGCGGCGAAAACGTGGCCAGCCGCGAAGTAGAGGAAATGATTTACCGCTTGGCGCAGGTCAGTGAAGTGGCGGTGGTGGGCTTGCCCGATGCAAAATGGGTAGAGGCCGTCGCGGCGGTCATCGTTGTCAAAGTCGGTGAGACGCTTGACGAGGCCACAGTGATTGCGCATTGCGCGCAATACATGGCGGGCTTTAAGTGCCCAAAGCGTGTGATGTTTACCGACACACTGCCAAAAAATCCAAACGGTAAATTGTTAAAGCGAGAACTGCGCGAACGCTACGCATAACCGGCGAAGAGCTGACTCACACGCGGCGTGTTTGACCCACCCAGAATGGTTCACGAATGTCTTTTTTAAGCACCTTGCCAACGGCGCTGCGTGGCAACTGCGCCCACACCTCCACAGTTTTGGGCGTCTTCATGCCGCCCAAGCGCTCACGGCAAAACGCCATGATCTCGTCAGGCGACACCGACTCACCAGTCTTAAGCTCGACCACAGCCTTAACGGCCTCGCCCCACTTCTCGTCTGGCACACCGATGACGGCGCAGTCTTGCACGCTGGGGTGGCTCCAAATGACC
>CALBWZ010000106.1 GCA_937893415.1 uncultured Comamonadaceae bacterium
ACGTTACGACCAGTCGATGCCATACAGAGTTTGCTTTCAGAAAATTATCAATAAATCAAAGAATGTCCAGCGTGTGCTTACGCCAGGGGCTTAACGTCCCATGTGCCGCCTGCCAACACAAGCTCGCGGTCACAGTCAAACTCGTTGACTTCATGTTCATGTCCGGGCAGCACAGACACCACCGTATGACCTTCAGCGCGCAAGGCTGCGACGGCGTGTACCAATCCCGCCTCATGGCCCCATGGCGCACGAATAACGCGACGAAGCGGGGGAACTGCAACAGTGCCAGCCAACTCCTTGACGTCAATACTAAAGCCGACTGCTGGACGACGGCGGCCAAAAATGGCACCGACCTCGTCGTAACGACCTCCCCTCACAAGCTCTAATTGACGAATGCCATCTGAAGCGGTGGCATAGACAGAAAAACGCATGCCTGTGTAGTAAGCATAGCCGCGTAAATCAGCCAAATCCACGCCCACGGCCATGCCCATAGCTTGTGCAGCCTTGGCAATAGTTGACAACTCGTCTAAGGCTGTTTGCAACAATGGTGAAGAGGGCAGCAAGCTGCGCGCTTTGTCGATAACAGTCACATCACCAAACAGGTCAGGCAACAAACAAATAGCTTCTCTCACCCCGGGTGGTAAATCTTTTGTCAGTGCCTCAATGGCGGCAGCGTCCTTACGAGCCAAGGCTTGATGCACACGCGTTGCTTGTTGGTTAAGCAGCCCAGATGGCGCCAAAAGTGCATCGACAACACGGACATCGGCTAAATCAAGGGTGTAATTTTTTACACCGGTTTCCGACAAACAAGTGCGCACCAACTCCAGTATTTCAACGTCCGCTTCTAAACCCTGATGGCCAAATAATTCAGCGCCAAACTGCAACGGCTCACGCGAAGCGTGCGCATGAGCGGCACGCGTATGAACCACTGGCCCGCAGTAGCACAAGCGAGTAGGGCCTTTGCGGTTTAGCAAATGGGCATCAATGCGCGCCACTTGAGGAGTGGTGTCAGCGCGCAGGCCGAGACTGCGCCCAGAGCCTAGGTCGACCAACTTGAACGTTTGTAAACCAAGTGCTTCTCCAGTGCCAGAGAGCAACGACTCCAAATGCTCGAGCAAGGGCGGCATGACCAACTCAAAGCCGTAAACGCGGGCCGAGTCCAACAATACGCGGCGCAGCTCTTCAATGTGACGTGCCTCAAAAGGCAGCACATCGGCCAATTGATCCGGTAAGACCCAAGCGGACATAACTAGTTTATAAAAAGTGTGAACAACCCAATATTGTACTGGCCTCACAGGACCTGT
>CALBWZ010000107.1 GCA_937893415.1 uncultured Comamonadaceae bacterium
TTGAGCGAATTGTGGCGGGTCGCTTAAACAAACAAATTGCAGATGACTTGAATATCAGCATTAAAACTGTAGAGGCCCACCGTGCCAACATCATGGAAAAGCTGGGTGCTAACACCGTGGCTGATTTGCTCAAAATAGCTTTAGCGTCCAGCACAGCACCACAATCCCAGCTTAAACAATAACCACCGTGCCGCACCAGCGGTGCCACCTACACACAATGACAGCACAATTGATTGACGGCAAAGCCCTCTCTACACAACTGCGCGAACTCGCCACTGATCAAGTCACACTACTGAAGGCTCAGGGCTGCGCCCCCGGACTTGCAGTGATTTTGATTGGTAACAACCAAGCCAGCCAAGTCTATGTGCGCAACAAGGTAAAAGCTTGTGAAGACATGGGCATTTACTCCTTGCTAGAGCAGCATCCTGCAGACCTGCCCGAAGCTACGCTTCTGGTGCGTATCAAAGCGCTGAATGCAGAAACCAGTATTCACGGCATATTGGTGCAACTGCCTTTGCCTGACCACATAGACGAACAAAAAATAATAGAAGCTATTTCTCCTGCTAAAGATGTCGATGGTTTTCATGTGGCCAGTGCTGGCGCTTTGATGGTCGGTCAGCCAGGCTTTTGGCCTTGCACGCCCTTCGGCTGCATGAAAATGCTAGAAAGCCTCAACCACAACCAACGTATTGACCTGCGAGGCAAACACGCGGTTGTCATTGGACGCTCCAATATAGTTGGCAAACCCATGGCTATGATGCTGCTGCAACACAATGCGACAGTCACCATTTGCCACAGTGGCACTGCCAATCTCAAAACACACACGTTGCAAGCTGATATCTTGGTGGTCGCTGTTGGCCAACAAAATCTACTCACAGCAGACATGGTCAAGCCTGGAGCCATCGTTTTAGATGTGGGCATGAATCGCAACGACCAAGGTAAATTGTGTGGTGACGTTGATTTTGATGCTGTCAAAGAGGTTGCAGGTTACATCACGCCAGTGCCAGGTGGTGTTGGGCCAATGACCATCACCATGCTGATGCTCAATACCGTGTTGGCAGCCCAACATGCGCAGAGCGCATTGGCAACCGATGTAGGTTGCACACAACTCATCGCTTAAACCCAAACAAGGAATTAGGGGTGCCTTAGTTGGGTTCCAGCTTGTGGGGTGTTGTCAACAACCACAAAGTGGCAAGGGCCAGCAGCCACTGGCTCACAATGAGGCTGCTACCCAAACCATGCCATAAGGCTAAGTTACCACCTGTCGACCGGGCACTAACGATCAAAGGCGCCACCCACCATTGGTTGCAGATTGCGAGTAGAGCCCCACCAACCCAGAACACCCGGGTTGATTTTCCAGCTTGGTCTTGCCCGCTTGCTAGGATTAGCACAAGCGTTGCCACCGCTGCCAATACCAAAGTTAACAGGCTCTGCGCAGCAAACAGCTTCGCTGCGGCGGCGCCTGCAACCGCTGGCGAGTCGAAATGCATAAACAACACCGGTACAGCTACGAAAGCCAAAGCTGTCGTGCCACCCCACCACAACGCAGCCAATAAAATATGCAAACGGCTCAGCACAGCACAGCAGCGCAGCTTTATACGTAACGAACAGACACAATCTCGTAGCGGGTCGACCCACCGGGTGCCAGCACCTCAACGCTGTCGCCTACTTCTTTTCCAATCAGTGCCCGCGCAATGGGCGATGAAATATTAACCAGTCCAAGCTTGATGTCGGCCTCGTCTTCGCCAACTATTTGATAGGTCACTGATGTGCCTTTGTCTTCATCTTCTAGCTCAACGGTTGCACCAAACACAACACGGCCTTCAGCGTTAACACCCGCTGGATCAATAATTTGAGCCGCTGAGAGCTTGCCTTCAATTTCACCAATTCGACCTTCAACAAAACCTTGGCGGTCTTTGGCTGCATCGTACTCGGCATTTTCACTCAAATCGCCTTGAGCGCGGGCTTCAGCAATAGCTGATATCACAGCTGGACGCTCAACAGTTTTCAGCTGGTGCAACTCGGTTTTGAGCTTTGCTGCGCCTTTAATAGTAATAGGGATGGTTGACATAAGTGGTTCTCCTTCTTGTCAAAAGCAAACCGCCTCTGGTTTCCCAAAGGCGGCGTGTTGTCTTGTCGTTGCCAGTAGTTTACTGCATGGTTTCAACAACCACATATAACACTACGCCGCATCATTTACATGGCGTTGGCCAGGTCGGTATGTAATTCTTGAATTGAGCGAACATCGTAGTCGTCCAAGTAGGCCATTCCCTCAACTGCAGCCTCTGCACCGGAAATGGTCGTGAACGTGGTGATACGCGCTTGCAATGCAGAAGTGCGGATTTGTCGGGAATCGGCAATGGCGTTGCGCCGCTCTTCAACGGTGTTGATGACCAAACAAAACTGGTTGTTTTTAATCAAATCCACCACGTGAGGGCGGCCCTCAGTTACCTTATTGACAACTTCACAAGCTACACCAGCTTCGCTGATCGCTGCTGCAGTTCCGCGCGTTGCGATGATGTTAAAACCCATATCGGCTAAAGCTTTTGCCACCACAACTGCTCGGGCCTTGTCGCCGTTTTTCACTGTTAAGAAAACCTTGTTGACCTTGTCACTGGCCCGCGGCAAGCGGGTACCTGCACCCCATTGGGACTTGATAAAGGCCTCACCAAATGTTTTCCCCACGCCCATGACTTCGCCAGTAGACTTCATTTCAGGGCCTAAAATCGTATCCACACCGGGGAATTTCACAAAAGGAAACACCGCTTCTTTGACGCTGAAATAAGGCGGGGTCACCTCGTCAAAAACACCTTGAGCATCAAGCGATTGGCCTACCATGCAGCGCGCTGCCACTTTGGCCAGTTGAATACCCGTGGCCTTAGATACAAACGGCACAGTGCGTGAAGCACGAGGATTAACCTCTAACACGTAAATGACATCTTGGCCGTTGACTACTTGAATCGCAAATTGCACGTTCATCAAACCCACCACATTCAAGGCTTTGGCCATGGCAGCCGTTTGGCGCTTGAGCTCGTCAACTGTGGGCTTAGACAAGTAGTAAGGAGGCAATGAACACGCTGAATCACCACTGTGAACGCCCGCTTGCTCAATGTGCTCCATCACACCACCTATGAAGACACGTTGGCCATCACACAAGGCGTCAACGTCGCATTCGATCGCATCATTCAAGAAACGATCAAGCAGCACAGGCGAGTCGTGACTGACCTTAACAGCCTCACGCATATAGCGCTCTAAGTCGCGCGGTTCATGCACGATTTCCATAGCGCGCCCGCCCAACACATAGCTGGGCCTGACCACCAAGGGGTAACCCAAGGCTTCAGCTTTTTCCAAGGCTTGCGCCTCAGTACGTGCTGTGGCATTTGGCGGCTGCTTGAGACCCAATTCATTCAACAACTTTTGAAACCGCTCGCGGTCTTCGGCTGCATCAATCATGTCTGGGCTGGTGCCAATGATTGGGACACCGGCGGCTTCTAAGTCCAACGCCAGCTTCAAAGGTGTTTGCCCACCGTACTGAACAATCACACCCAAAGGCTTTTCTTTATCAACAATTTCCAACACATCTTCTAATGTCAGAGGTTCAAAATACAAACGGTCAGAGGTGTCGTAGTCGGTAGACACGGTCTCTGGGTTGCAGTTGACCATGATGGTTTCATAGCCATCTTCACGCAGCGCCATGGCAGCGTGTACGCAGCAGTAGTCAAACTCAATACCCTGACCAATGCGGTTAGGACCACCACCCAACACCATAATTTTTTTGTTGTTGGTAGGCGCAGCCTCACACTCTTGCTCGTAAGTCGAATACATGTAAGCCGTGTCCGTGGCGAACTCAGCCGCACAGGTATCTACGCGCTTGTAAACGGGACGAATGCCGCTGGCATGGCGACGGGTCCGTACATTACCCTCAGTGCTCTTGAGCAATTTAGCCAAACGACGGTCTGAAAAACCCTTTTTCTTCAGACCTAACAACGTTTTATCTTTGAGTTGATCCAGAGAGGTTTTTTCGAGCTGCAACTCAATCTTGATGATTTCTTCGATTTGAATGAGAAACCAATGGTCAATCTTGGTCAGCGCGTAAACCTCATCGACGCTCCAACCTTGAGCAAATGCGTCGCCCACATACCAAATGCGCTCAGGACCTGGCGTGCCCAGTTCGCGGGCCAAGGTTTCACGGTCAACCGTTTTTTCGTTCATGCCGTCAACACCAACCTCTAAGCCACGAAGCGCTTTTTGGAAGCTTTCTTGGAAGGTGCGGCCCATGGCCATGACCTCGCCCACAGATTTCATTTGCGTGGTTAAGCGACTGTCGGCAGTTGGAAATTTTTCAAATGCAAAACGCGGAATTTTTGTTACCACGTAATCAATGCTGGGCTCAAAGCTGGCAGGTGTTGCGCCACCAGTAATATCGTTTCGCAACTCGTCTAGGGTAAAGCCAACTGCCAATTTGGCTGCCACTTTGGCGATAGGAAAGCCAGTTGCTTTTGATGCCAAGGCCGATGAACGCGATACGCGCGGGTTCATCTCAATCACCACCATGCGTCCATCTTCGGGGTTGATAGAGAACTGGACATTGGAGCCGCCAGTGTCCACCCCAATTTCGCGCAACACAGCCAAGCTGGCATTGCGCAGAATTTGATACTCCTTGTCCGTCAAGGTTTGTGCTGGCGCTACCGTAATAGAGTCGCCTGTGTGCACACCCATTGGATCCAAATTTTCGATAGAGCACACAATGATGCAGTTGTCTGCGCTGTCGCGCACCACTTCCATCTCGTATTCTTTCCAACCGACCAAAGACTCTTCAATCAAGAGCTCTTTGGTGGGTGATGCTTCTAAGCCACGCTTGCAAATAATCTCAAATTCTTCGGCGTTGTAGGCAATGCCCCCGCCAGTACCGCCCAGCGTGAAGCTGGGACGAATCACCGTTGGAAACCCCATTTCATCTTGCACAGTCCAAGCTTCATCCATGTTGTGGGCGATGCCAGAGCGGGCAGAACCCAAGCCAATTTTCTCCATGGCTTGCTTAAACTTTAGCCGGTCCTCTGCTTTGTCAATCGCCTCAGGCGATGCGCCGATGAGCTCAACACCATACTTTTCAAGCACGCCTTCGCGCCACAAATCGAGGGCACAGTTCAGCGCAGTCTGCCCACCCATGGTCGGGAGAATGGCATCGGGCTTTTCTTTGACAATGATTTTCTCAACCACTTGCCATGTAATGGGCTCTATGTACGTGACGTCAGCCGTATCAGGGTCAGTCATGATGGTGGCTGGATTGCTGTTGATGAGAATGACTTTGAAGCCCTCTTCTCGCAAAGCTTTACAGGCCTGCACGCCTGAATAGTCGAACTCACAAGCTTGGCCAATCACGATTGGCCCCGCGCCAATGATCAATACGGATTTAATGTCGGTGCGCTTAGGCATAGTTACTTTTTCTCCATCAGCGCTGTAAAGCGGTCGAATAGATAGCTGATGTCGTGAGGCCCAGGAGAAGCCTCAGGATGGCCCTGAAAACAAAAAGCGGGTGTGTCAGTGCGGGCCAATCCTTGAACGGTACCGTCAAACAAGCTTTCGTGAGTGATGCGCAAATTGGCTGGCAAACTGGCTTTAGCAACAGCAAAACCGTGGTTTTGACTGGTGATTGACACGCGGTTGTTGTCTACATCTTTGACAGGGTGGTTGGCACCATGGTGGCCAAACTTCATTTTAAAAGTCGTTGCGCCACTGGCCAATGCCATGATTTGGTGACCTAGACAAATACCAAACATGGGAATTTTTGCGGCCATTACAGCGCGTGCAGTTTCAATGGCGTAGGTGCATGGCTCAGGATCA
>CALBWZ010000108.1 GCA_937893415.1 uncultured Comamonadaceae bacterium
ATACAAATAGCGAGAAACGCTGCGGTTGTATTTGTTCATAAAGTATTCAAAAAATAATATTTAGACTACTTTAATAGTACTATGTTATTAATTACAACACTTACAAACCGTGAAAAAAATTATCCTAGGGTTTGACCTCAAGGCCTATGGCAAACTGCTGGTCTCAGACCTTAGGGCCATCACTTACCACCCAACCAGACAGCCTTTAATAGGGCTGGCAAGCCAACGACATGACCGATATCGCAGCGCAATTGGCGCAGGAAATACGAATTCGCCCGCAGCAAGCCCAAGCTGCTATTGATTTGTTAGACGGTGGCGCAACCGTGCCATTTATAGCCCGCTACCGCAAAGAAGTGACAGACGGACTAGACGATATTCAATTGCGCGAGCTAGAGGCCCGTTTAAGTTATGTGAGGGAGCTCATAGCCAGACGCCTGGTAGTTCTCAGCAGCATTGAAGAGCAAGGCAAGCTGAGCCCAGCTTTGGCCAGCGCCATTGCCGCCGCCGCGACCAAACAAGAACTCGAAGACTTGTACTTACCCTTTAAGCCAAAACGCCGCACCAAAGGGCAAATTGCCAAAGAGTTTGGTATTGAACCTTTGGCTGATGCATTGCTGGCCAATCCAGATTTAGACCCGCTAGCACAAGCGCTGGTATACGTGCGAAGCGAAAAAGGTGAGGCGGGCGAAGATTTCACCACCACGCAAGCTGTGTTGGATGGCGTGCGTGATATTTTGAGTGAGCGCTGGGCAGAAAACGCCGCGTTGGTTCAGCGCATGCGGGAGTGGTTGTGGAACGAGGGCTTGTTTCACAGCAAACTGGCCACCGGACAAGATGAAAAGAATGCTGATACGGCCAAGTTTCAAGACTATTTTGACTATGACGAGCCCATTTGGCGTGTGCCGTCACACCGCGCACTGGCGGTATTTAGAGGGCGTAGTCTCAATGTGTTGGATGTCAAGCTTGTGGTGCCAGAAGACCCAGCAGCAGACAACCTTCCTGCCGCCTCTGCAAAGCCCCACAGCTTGGCAGAAGGCATGATCGCCCAAGCCATTGGCTGGCGACACAGCGGACGAGCAAGCGATGACTTGCTGCGCAAATGCGTGTCTTGGACATGGCGCGTGAAGCTGAGCTTGTCGGTAGAGCGTGACCTTTTTACACGCTTGCGTGAATCAGCGGAGCAAGTAGCCATCAAAGTTTTTGGTGACAACATGCGCGACCTGTTGTTGGCAGCACCAGCTGGCAGCAAAGCTGTGATGGGCCTAGACCCTGGCATCCGCACAGGTGTGAAGGTGGCCGTGGTTGATGCCACAGGCAAATTGGTGGATACCGCCACCGTTTATCCACACGAACCCAAACGCGACTGGGACGGTGCCTTGCACACATTGACGCAACTCAGCATCAAGCACAAGGTCGCACTGATCGCGATCGGCAATGGCACCGCCAGCCGTGAAACCGATAAGCTCGCAGGTGATCTTATTCAATTGCTGGCCAAGCAAGACGGTCTGCTTACACCACAAAAATTGGTGGTGAGCGAGTCTGGTGCGTCTGTTTACAGCGCCAGTGAGTTTGCCAGCCAAGAAATGCCAGATGTAGACGTGACCTTGCGCGGCGCAGCCAGCATTGCAAGACGTGTTCAAGACCCATTGGCAGAGTTGGTGAAAATTGATCCCAAGTCCATTGGCGTAG
>CALBWZ010000109.1 GCA_937893415.1 uncultured Comamonadaceae bacterium
ATGCGATGGTCGGTCATGCGGCCCTGCGGGAAGTTGTAAGTGCGTATACGGTCAGAGCGGTCACCACTGCCAATGAGGCCTTTGCGCTGCGCCGCTTCTTTGGCTTCGCGCACACTGCGCTCGGCTTCTGTGATGCGCGCCACCAGCACTTGCATAGCCTTGGCGCGGTTGCGGTGCTGAGAGCGGTCGTCTTGGCACTCGGCGACCGTGCCAGTTGGAATATGAGTAATGCGTACTGCAGAGTCGGTTTTATTCACGTGTTGACCACCCGCGCCGCTGGCGCGGTAGGTGTCAATGCGCAAGTCCGCTGGGTTAATTTGTACAGCCTGTGTCTCGTCAGGTTCCGGCATCACCGCGACGGTACAAGCGCTGGTATGAATTCGACCTTGCGTTTCAGTGGCGGGTACGCGCTGCACACGGTGACCGCCAGACTCGAAGCGGAGTTTGCCGTAGGCCTGCTGGCCAATGAGGCGCATGACCACTTCTTTGTAGCCGCCCAGCTCGCTGTCGGATTCGCTGATCAATTCCATACGCAAGCCGGCTGACTCGCAGTAACGCGTGTACATGCGCAACAAGTCGCCTGCAAATAAGGCGGACTCGTCGCCACCCGTACCAGCACGAATTTCTATAAAGCAGTTCCGCTCATCGTCTTGGTCTTTGGGCAGCAGCAGCGTTTGGAGTTGTTCGTTGATGCGTGCCATGTCTGATTCGCAAGCGACAATCTCCTCCTGCGCCATCTCAGCCATATCGGCGTCCCCCAGCATGTCTTTAGCGCCTGCGAGGTCAGCTTCTCGCTGCTGGTGTTGCTTGTACAAAGTGACCAACTCAGACAGCTCAGCGTGCTCGCGGCTAAGCGCCCGAAACCGTTCCATGTTGCCCACAACGTCGGGCGCGCTGAGCAAAGCGTCTAACTCTTCAAGTCGCCACGATTGGCGTTCTAAGGTTTGTTGAACAAATGGTTTCATGGGTAGGTCTGTCAAAAGTGACTGCGTCAATTGGGCCGCAACAGGTGCGCCGGCTAAGCTGCACAAGCGAAAACAATGCGCCTGCGGCTAACGCTGGCGGTCAGCGCCGCGCAAAAACAAACGCTCAATGGCTTGTTGGCTTTGCGCTTGTAGCTCAGGATCGCTGACTTGCAGCTCAGTCATGGCACCGTGCAACATTTTTTGGGTGAGTCCTTTAGCCAAGGCTTGGAGGGCCTCTTCAGGACTGGCCCCTTTGGCCAACAATTTGCGGGCTCTGACTATTTCAGTGTCGCGCCAAAACCCTGCTTGTTGTTGCAGTTCTTGAATAACGGGTACGTTGGCGCGTTGGTCCATCCAATGCATAAACCCACGCACCCCGTTGTCAATAATGACTTCCGCTTGAGCCACAGCTGCCTGGCGACTGTCACGCCCGGTTTGAACCACACTGGCCAAGTCGTCAATGGTGTACAAATACACATCTTGTAAGTGCTGAACGTCAGGCTCTATGTCACGCGGTACCGCCAAGTCAACCATCAGCATGGGTTTGTGTCGTCGTTTTTTTAACGCCCGCTCAACGGCACCCAAGCCGATCAGCGGTAACGTGCTGGCGGTGCAGCTGATGACCACATCGAACTCACTCAGGCGCTCAGGTAGATCTGACAGCGCCATGGTGCTGGCACCAAAGCGTTTGGCCAACGACGCGCCGCGTTCGGCAGTGCGGTTGGTGATGACAATTTTTCTGGGCGACTTGGCTGCAAAGTGTGTGGCCGCCATTTCAATCATCTCACCGGCGCCTACAAATAACACCGATAAATCTTTAATGTCTTCAAACAGCTGTCCGGCTAACCGCACGGTGGCTGCCGTCATGCTGATAGAGTGAGCACCAATTTCTGTAACGGTACGCACCTCTTTCGCCACTGTGAAGGAGCGTTGAAACAGTTGGTGCAAGGTCGTTCCCAGCGTGCCTGCTGACTCGGCCGCACGCACTGCGTCTTTCATTTGTCCCAGAATTTGAGCTTCGCCTAAGACCATGCTGTCTAAGCCGCTGGCCACTCGAAAAGCGTGGCGGGCGACCTCATCATTGCGCAACGTGTACGCATGTCCACGCAGTGTTTGGGTGGATACACCGCCGGCTTTGGCTAGCCAATCTAAACTGAGGTCTAGTGTTTCAATGTCACCTGAGCCGTAAATTTCTGTTCGGTTGCAAGTCGACAGCAAAGTAGCCTCTGGCCTACCTCTTAAGGCCTCACGCAAGCGTTGAACGGTAGGGGCCAATTGGTCAGTGGCCACAGCAAAGCGACCGCGCACATCTAAGGGCGCCGTTTCGTGATTAATGCCAAGGGCCCAGACGGTCATTTTGATATTATAAAATCGAACAACGGCCAACGCGGCCATGCTTTCATAAATGCTTGTTGCTGGAGATGGCCTTTGAGTTTCTTAGACACGTTGGTACAAGTCCTGTGGCACATCACTAACTTTGTAGCCCCAGCATGTGGCATGGCCTGCCTGCTCAGCCTGGCGCTTCGCCTGCGTGGTTCTCGAGCGGCCACCCATGACCTGTTGCGCGTGTGGTCAACACTGTTTGGCTTGGGGGTGGCCGTTGCGGTGCTGGGTATGGCGTTGACTGGCTTGGACGGGGCCATGGCCACTTACGCCGCATTGATATTGGTGACAGGTTCAGCCAGCGCTTGGTTTGCTAAGGCTTAAATAGGCCGACTTCATCGGTCACTATGTGATCGATGCCCCAACCAAAAAAGCGCTGTGCCATGCCCCATTCGTTCACGGTGTAGCTGGCGCACCACCACCCACGCGCATGGCAAGCTTCAATCACTGCTTGCGTGACCAAGTGTTGTCTTAACACAACACCTTGGCAAGCCAATGCGCTGACATGCGTGTGCCAGTCCCGTGGCAAAATTTTAAACAAGTGTGCTCTGGCCAAGTGAGGTTGGGCA
>CALBWZ010000110.1 GCA_937893415.1 uncultured Comamonadaceae bacterium
GTTTCCAAACCTAAACTCTTGACAGTTCGAACCAATTCGGCAACTTTTTCAATATCGCGGTCTTTTGGGCTGCGCCAAGCAGCACCCATACAAAAGCGGGTTGCTCCGGCTTCCTTAGCACGTTGTGCTGCTTGAAGCACATCAGCGACGTCCATCAATTTGCTGGCTTCTACGCCTGTATCAAATCGGGCTGCCTGTGGACAGTAATTGCAGTCTTCCGGGCAACCCCCAGTTTTCACGGAGAGCAGTGTGGCAAATTCAATTCGTGTTGGGTCGAAATGTTCACGATGTACAGTTTGTGCCTGGTGCAAAAGGTCTGGAAATGGCAGGTTAAATAGGTCTTCGATAGCGTCTATGCTCCAGCGTGCTGAAAGCTTTACTGACGCTGTTGTGGTTTTGTTTTTGTGATGCAGAGTAATGGGCTGCTCAATGAGGCTGGACATGGTCGCTGTTCCTAGGGGAGATGTGTCTTGCATTTATTTGTTACGTCTACGGTGTAAGTTTTTTTCTTGATTAATACCAGTTTAGCTGAAGTTGTAAAAGACAAGAATGAGCAAAAATCAAGGTAATCCTCATGCACTTTTTTGACCGTATGTGTTGATGTGTTGGCATTTGAATTTGGTTTTTGTCTGAAAGCCAATTACTCTGATACGCATTGAAAATGTCTTGCCAACAGGTACATCGGTCGGGCGCCATAGACTGTGTGAATGTTCACACCATGGATCCCTGTTGTGTCTGCGCATGATCTGCCGTGAAGTTTCTTTAAACAGCCAACCGTTTGACGCTTGCGCAGCGTTGGCATGTGTTTTTCCTGGTTTTTCTGAATACCGTTAGCCGCAACGTCAGTGGGTTTTAATTATTACAGGCTCGCAATCTCAGGGCATGACACCTCTCCCTGGCGCGTTTGGCATGCCTACACCAATGCTTGCAGTGTTGCTTGCATGTGTTTCAACTCAGCCAGTTTCTCGCGTACATTCCGTAGCTTAAGCCCAGCCAGATGTCGGCCTTCGTCGCAGTGCGTGCCGTTTTCCAAACGCAACAATTCAATGATTTCATTCAAGCTAAATCTGAGACGTTGCGCAGTTTTCACAAATCGTACTCGTGTGACACCGGTCTCGTCATCGCGGCGAATGCCGCCGTATGGCTTGTCTGGTTCTGGCTACAAACCCTTGCGTTGATAGAAACGGCAGGTTTCTTCATTGACCTTTGCTGCGTTGGCAAAACCGCCGATTGTTTGGTTTCCCAGCTTGTTATCAGAAGTGGCTCCGGTTGTTTGAACAGCAAAGCCCGACTTATAAAGTGAACGCCGATCGGATGGCAAAAGGTACTCAGTTGTCTCCATGGGGTAACTCGAGGCGCAGCGGGAATTTCTTTCTACGCAGCCCTTATCAGGTTGGGCAGCAACGCCTGATAGACCTTATCGGGCGTGCTGCGCTGCAGACTTGAATGCGATCGTTCTGTGCTGTACCAATCGAAGTATTGCGCAATGTTGGTACGCGCAGCTCCCAAGCAGTCACAGGCCATCAGGTACACCCGCTCATTCTTCACGCCTCGCCCCAACCGCGCGACAAACACGTTGTCCCGCCAGGCACGCTTACCATCCATGCAGAGCTTGCAAACCTGCTTGGAAACGGCCATGGTGAATGTCAATAAAGCGTGTAAAAAGCTGTCCCTAGTGACACATCACAGGTTGGTTACACGTCGAAAATTGTTTATCTCATCCGCTGTTTTCTTTGAATAACGTCAATTCGTTGTATCTACAGTGCCAGCAACAACCAGAGGCGGGTGACCACGGCCAGCACACCCACTGGTGTGTTTGCCCCCTTTGATAGAGATTTTTTCTTGCTGTTGTGGCTTTACATTAACAAACGTGACTGTTTGTTTCGTCAAATTTTTGTAAAGTAAACCCTTGTATTCTGGATGTCAAAGGGTATGCATCACGTAACACACGTGCATAAAAAAGTACCTTCATTGCGTTTGACGTTAACGGATGGAACACATAGTTATTTTTGAGCAGGCACGATGCCAGTTTGACCAATGGAACCAGTTCATGCATCATTCAACCCGCTATTCAATTTCAACACACGCTATTTTTTATGAGTGTCCAATATGAGTGAATTCACAAACCCGTCAGGCGTTGCATCCATGCAGCAACGAACCGATGCTGTTGAGGCGGCATTTGAGTTGCGCGGACACAAACCAGCAGAATTTATCAACGAGTTTGAGCACCTTGCAGAGGAAAAATGGCTACCAGAGAACGGCGCGCGTGTGGTCGCCAGGGCTTGGACTGATGCCGCCTTTAAACAAAAGCTGTTGGCCAATGGCCGCGAGGCTGTTTATGAGCTGGGTTTGACCATGCCCATCCATCACCGCCACCTTGTTGCACTAGAAAACACGCCCATATGCCACAACGTCATCTGTTGCACATTATGTTCTTGTACAGCCTTTTCAATAATTGGTTTGCCGCCTGATTGGTACAAGGAGTTAGAGTACCGTGCTCGGATTGTTCGCGAATCCCGTACTGTCCTGAAGGAGATGGGTTTAGATTTACCTTCTGATGTTGAGATTCGGGTGTGGGACACCACTGCGGATACGCGGTACATGGTTATTCCTGAAAGACCGGCCCATACACTCGGGTGGACAGAACAACAACTGGTAGACATTGTGTCTAAGGACGCCATGATTGGCGTTGCTCGAATTTAGGAAATTAACCATGGATGGAATGCATGATCTGGGCGGCAGGCAAGGCTTTGGCCGAATTCGGTATGAGCTGAATGCGAAGGTATTTCACGAGCCTTGGGAAGTTCGCGCCAACGCGCTGTACTCACTGGCAGTCAAACTCGGGCTGTTCAACATGGACGAATACCGCCATGCCATAGAGCGTATGGAGCCTCGCCACTATTTAACAGCCAGTTACTACGAGCGTTCACTCACAAGTCTTGCCACCCTGTGTGTTGAGAAAGGTGTGTTCACCTTGCATGAGTTGGAGCAAGGCTCTGGTGGTTCATTTCCTTTGGCTTTGTCCAGTTCCGCTGGTCGCACCAATGTTGCCGGGCGAGACCATTTCAACGTTGCCGATAAGGTGCGTGTTCGGTCTGATCATGTGCCTGGCCACGTGCGCATGCCCGCTTACATTCGCGGTAAATGCGGTGTTGTGGTGGGGGTGTCGCCCCTCTATCCGTTTGCTGATGCACACGCCCATGGGGTTCAGTCTGATGATGAACCCACTTACGATGTGCGGTTCCAAGCGGAGGATCTGTGGTCCAACGACAGCGACCCTGCGTCGATTCATGTCAGCGTGTTTGAAAGCTATTTAGAGCACGCCACTGATTAGAGCTTTGAAGTTATAAACGTGTAGAACAATCAGGACTGTACTTGATTGGTGCAATCGATATGCTCAAACGCTGAGTCACTTCAGCTGTTGATCACCCATTAATTTTTTAACCAAGCTGTGACCGGCCCCTTGCTCAGATGTGTAAGGAGTTTGGCCATGAGTCGCTGTTTTGGTTCGCCTCAGTCGATATAGACGTTTAACCAGTGCTGTGCCCTAACCACACTGTTGCCTTGAGCCTAGCAGCCGTTCAACTAGAGCTTGATGTCGGCGCACAGGATTGTTGAAGTTGTCAATGTACTCAAAGACTTACGATCGCACCTGCTGCCGCGTCTGGTAAATGCAACGCGTCAAAAACTCCAAACTATCATTTCAAAGTTGCAGATGCGACAGTCAGAGAGGGTTGTTGGTGCAACGATCTACTCTCACCAACTTAGCTTAAGGCGCCTTATGTCTGAACGATGGAAACATTCACCAGAAAACAGCAATTGGGGCAGTTTTGGCCCTGATGACCAACGAGGGCGCATGAATTTGGTTGACGAGCGCAAGGTCTTACAAGGTGTTGCCGAGGTAAAAACGGGCAAAAACTTTTCGCTGTCGCTACCTTTGGATTTTCCGGGGGGGAGTGCACTGAACCCTTCACGCTTTCCGCCTCGGTTGATTTCTGCGCGGCGAGGTGGCCCAGATGGTCCAGAAAGTTATGTCTTAGGTCTGGATTTAATTGAGCCAAATGCCACGGATGTGGTGTGTGACGACATTGCCATTTTGGCCACGCAGTACTCCACACAGTGGGACTCGTTTGCTCACGTTGGCAGCTATTTTGATGCAGACGGTGACGGCGTTGCTGAGAAGGTGTTTTACAACGGCTACCGTGCCAATGCTGATATCAAGCCTGCGGCCAATGTGGGGGTTGATAGGTCTGATTTGTTTGCTTTTAAAGACCCTAAAGCCACAGCACTTGGTATAGAAAACTTGGCCATGCACGGCGCGCAAGGCCGCGGGGTCATGGTTGATTTGCACGCCCACCATGGCCGCGCCCGCACCAAAATTGGCTATGACGCTTTGATGCGCGTCATGGACGCAGACAAGGTGGAGGTGGAGTCTGGTGACATGTTGTGTTTGCATACTGGCTTTGCCGACATGATCTTGGAGATGAATCGCAACCCAGACCCCGAGAAATTGCACCATACATGCACTGGCTTGGATGGTGAGGACGACAAACTGCTGCAGTGGATAACCGACAGCGGGGTTGCGGCTATCGTTGCCGATAACTATGCCGTGGAGCTTATTCCTAACCGTTGGATGGAGCCCATACGCAAACCCAAGTTGCCCTTACATGCGCATTGTTTGTTTAAAAATGGCATTCACTTGGGTGAGCTGTGGTATTTGACCCACTTAGCCAACTGGCTGCGCGCGCATGGGCGCAACCGTTTTTTGCTAACCGCACCGCCGCTGCACTTGCCGGGTGCGGTGGGCTCGCCGGTTAACCCCATTGCAACGGTTTAGCCCGATAACCAAGGTTTAAAAGCCTTCGTTATTCTTGTTTTTGGCGGCTTTTCATAGCACTTCATAGACCTGATAAATCGGCCCTGTTGCAATGCGCCTGCCAGTGGCAATGCTGACAATTCGGTTGGTCCAGGCGTAAGTCTCTGATGCGGTTTCAAATGTTGGGGTGGCTCGGAAGTAGTATTCTGACGGGTCAACATCCTCTCCCTTGGCCAGCCTAGCCATGACATCGGCAGGGCCGTGGCGCAACCCTTTGTAGCTCATGTAAATGATGGCGCCGTCATCGGTTTGTAGCGTCAGACGCACATCCAAAGTTAAAACGCCATCGGTGCGCATCAGAAGCCAGTCACCACCTGGCGATGGCATAACAGTGCCGCGTATCCGCTCACCTTCAAACGTACCTCCCGTCACAGTGGCGATTTTTCGCCCACCCAGCGGTGTTTGCCCGACGTCGATGATGGTTGGCACGGCAAGGGCGATTTGAAACAGTTCGCGGGTTCGGATCATGATTTTTCCTTTGAGATGTGTGTATCTGTTGGTCGGTAACAAGGCTCCAAGGATATGGGATAAGGTGTTGCATGGGAGCCCCCATTTTTCTTGCGACACTTCAGCAGCCAGTGAGTATCAATTGCACCAGGCGAAGTGCGCGACAGTTGAGGTGTTATTTCTCACAGACAATACGTCACCCAAACACTTGCTAAGGAGACAATTTTGTCCGGTCTTTCTGCTCCATCCGCCGCATCTAGCGCCCACAATTTAGATACCCGCTTACATTTATTCACACCATTACAGGTAGGTGCCTTCGAGTTGAAGCACCGTATTGTGATGGCGCCACTGACGCGTATGCGTGCTAACCGTCCGGGCAATGAGCCGAGCGCACTCAATGCGCTTTACTACACGCAGCGTGCGAGTGAGGGTGGTTTGATCATTGCGGAGGCCTCTCAAGTGGTACCTGAGGGTCAGGGTATGCCCGCTACCCCAGGCATTCATACCGATGCGCAACAAGCGGGTTGGCAGCTGGTGACCGATGGCGTGCATGCGCGCGGTGGCCGTATTTTTTTACAGCTGTGGCACGTGGGGCGTATTTCACATTCATCGCACCAACCTGAGGGTGGCGCGCCGGTGGCACCTTCGGCCATTGCGGCAGTTGGCAATGCGCTAACCGCAGACTTTACGCCAGCACCGTTTGAGGTGCCCCGAGCCTTGAGCTTGAACGACATTGATCAACTCAAAAAAGCCTATGTGGCGGCGGGTCGTCGCGCCATTGCCGCAGGTTTTGACGGTGTAGAGATTCACAGTGCCAACGGCTACTTGCTTGAGCAATTTATGATCAGCCGCAGCAACGAGCGTACCGACCGCTATGGTGGCAGTTTGGCCAACCGTATGCGCTTGCCCCTTGAAATTGCCGAGCGGTTGGCTGCTGACTTGGGTGCCAACCGTGTTGGCATTCGCCTGTCACCGTTTGGCGTGGCAAATGACTCTGGCGAAACAGACCCACTCACGTTGTACCGCGAAATTACCAAAGAGTTGAACCTTTTGAAACTCGCTTACCTGCACCTGATTGAACCTAGAGCATCAGGCGCTGGTCAACGCGATGTTGACCA
>CALBWZ010000111.1 GCA_937893415.1 uncultured Comamonadaceae bacterium
CCAATAGCCCAAGTACAAGTGTTCAGCGCCAACTTGGCGAGCTTGTTCTATTTGCCACAACACGCCAAATGTGCCTAAGCCAGTGGTGATATGCGCATCAAAAAATGTGTAAACAGCCGACAAACCGTTGTTGAGTACATCCATGATGCACACCATTACCAAGCGGGTTGCTCGTTCTGTGGTGGCGGGTTGCCAAAATTCTACAAGGCGTGTGTTGACTCGGCTCTGCAGTAAAAACTGTTTGTATTGGTCAACGCTGTCGTTGTCCATGCCGCCGCCTGCATGGCGCAGTTGTTGGTAGTCTTGGTATAGCGCATAGTGCTCAGGGTCGAAGGACACTGGCAGCACGCGCACTTGCAGGTGCTGGTGCTTGTTCCAGATGCGCTTTTGGCTGCGGTTGGGCTTAAACGACTGTGCCAACACTCTGACAGGCACACATGCTCGGCAGCCGTCGCAGTGGGGGCGGTATGTAAACAGGCCGCTGCGCCTAAAGCCTTGTGCTATCAAGCTGGCGTAAACGTCGTCGTGTACCAAGTGGCTTGGTGTGGCCACTTGTGAACGGGCTTGCAAATTTGGCAAATAGCTGCACGGGTAGGGTGCTGTGGCATACAGCTGTACGGTGTTGACAGGGAGCTCTTGTGGGTGCGTCATAACAATCGCGTGTCCAGATATTGCCAGTCCGATGTCTGAAATACCCAAGTGGGAGCGGGTTGAGAGCAAGCTTGCTCCACGGTATTTAAAAATGCGCTGCGGGCAATGGGCGCGCCGCCCAAAGACGCCAAGTGCGAGGTGACTTGTTGGCAGTCGATCAAAGCCACACTGTCTCTTCTGCTGAGCGCCACCAAAGCCGCCAGTGCTATTTTGGAGCCGTTGGGGGCCAGGCTGAACATGGATTCGCCAAACACCATGCTGCCAATATTGATACCGTACAAACCGCCTACGCATACGCCGTCTACCCAAGCGCTGATGCAGTGGGCGTATCCAGCTTCAAACATCGCTGAGTAAGCCTGCTGCATGCTGGGGCCAATCCAAGTGCCTGCTTGGTCTTGGCGAGCCACGTCGGCGCATGTGGTGATGACGTCTGTGAAATGGGTATCTATGTCTATGTGCACACGCTGTTCACGCAGCAAGGTTTTAAGCTGCTTGCGCAAACTGGTGTGGAGTTTGAAATCGTGCGGAGCCAATACCATGCGCGGGTCTGTAGACCACCACAAAATGGGCTCCCCTTCGCTGAACCAAGGGAAAATGCCTCGGCTGTACGCATCTACCAAGCGCGGGACGCTTAAGTCGCCACCAGCAGCCAGAAGGCCAGGGTAGGGGGCGTGTTCGGGCCACGCCTGCTGCGCGGGTGGCAGCGGCTGGTGGCTTTCTAGCCAAGGTAAGTCGAGATCTAGTACTTGCGACATGCTTCTATGCTAACAAGCTACTGATAAATAGGGGTCTCTAGCAAAAATCGTTGTAATTTTGGGGCGTTTGGACGTGATCCCAAATGGCTTTTACCGTTCATGCCGACGCTGTACCTCGCTGCACCCGCGCCAAGTTTCGATGAAGCGCAGCACAGACCAGCGGTTCGCTGTGTACCCACTGTGCACGTTATGAATGCAGGTGTAATGCGGATTGAGTGGGCGTTCGATACCGCATGGACACTTTCAGTTACAATTTGTTGACCACTTGGTCAATAAGCCCTTCATACTTGTTGTGACCAAAAAATAGCGATCACTTTTTAACACTTTCAGCGACTTTGTCGCATTTTTTATGCCCAGTTCATACCATTTTCGTCCGTTGGTCATTGCAGGTGTTGCGCTTCTGCTGGCCAGCTGCAGCCAGCAACAGGCCAGGCAAGCTCCTGTGCGCGCTGTGCAGTTGGTAACTGTGGCCGCTAACGCCACAGCTACCAGCGAATTCACTTACTCAGGTGAAGTCAAGGCGCAAACAGAGAGCATGCTTGGTTTCCGAGTGCCTGGTAAGCTTAAGAGCCGACTCGTAGACCTTGGTCAACGTGTTGATAAGGGCGACGAACTGGCTAGTTTGGACAACACCGATTACAACTTGTCAGCAGCGTCCGCTGGTGCGCAGCGTGATGCGGCCGCGAGCCAATTTGAGTTGGCCAAGGCTGACTTGGCGAGATTTACAGACTTGGCAGCGCAGGGCTTTATCGGCCAGGCGCAGCTGCAACGCTATCAAGTTAGCCTCAATATGGCCGCGTCCCAGCTCACCAGCGCGTCTGCTGGCGCTACCGCGCAAAACAACCAACTTGACTACACGTCGTTGCGTGCCCAATCCGCGGGTGTGATCACTGGTGTGGACGCTGACGTGGGCCAAGTGGTCAGTGCCGGTGTGGTGGTTATTCGACTGGCGCATGATGGCGCGCGTGACGTGCAGTTTGTGGTTCCCCAACAGCGTTTAAGCACTGTATCGCTGGGTCAAGTAGTTCAAGTTTCTAGCTTGGCCTTGGGTGTTAAAGCGTCAGCCAAAGTGGTTGATGTGGCTGCCAGCGCAGATCCCATCACGCGCACGTATGTGGTGAAAGTGCGCTTGTCTGCTGATGCGCAGTGGCCTTTGGGCAGCACGGCGCTGGTGCAGTTGGTGTCAACGCAAACGTCAACATTGGCTTCACAGCCCTCTGGTGCCAGCCTGTTGCCTAGCAACGCAGTGTGGCTAGACGGGACGGTTTCATCGGTCTGGGTTTTAAACCCTGAGTCCATGCGTGTGGTGGCAACGCCGGTGACTGTTGTTCAAGTTCTGAATGACGGCTTGCTCGTCAGCGGTCTGCAAGCAGGTCAAGAGGTTGTCAGCGCTGGTGCACACGCTCTAACGCCTGACCAGGTGGTGAAACGCTATACCTTTTAACGTGCTGTTGCTTCTCGCTTGTTGCTGTTGTCTGCGTGGTGATTGCTTGTTTGCAATATGCCGCGCCGCTAATAGCTAACGTTGCAGCTTATTCGCCGGCTTAATTTGCCAATCAAGGCCTCTTGTACCTATGTCGTCACCTCCTACAAAAAAAAGTTTTAGCCTGTCTGAGTGGGCGTTAAACCATGCGCCACTCACGCGCTACCTGATGGTGGTGTTGATGGTGTTTGGCATCACGTCTTATTTTCAGTTGGGCCAAGACGAGGATCCCCCGTTCACCTTCAGGGCCATGGTGGTTAGAACTTACTGGCCGGGTGCTGATGCGCAGCAAGTCGCCGAGCAAGTCACCAGCCGCATTGAGCGTACGCTGCAAGAAGTGCCTTATGCGGACAAGATTCGCAGCTACAGTAAGCCGGGTGAGTCGCAGGTCATTTTTCAGGTCAAGGATTCATCACCTGGGTCAGAGGTTTCTAACGTGTGGTACACGGTTAGAAAAAAGATTGCCGACACCAAAGGTTCGCTACCACCAGGTGTTGTTGGCCCATTTGTTAACGACGACTTTGGCGATGTGTATGGCGTTATCTATGCTGTTCAGGCCGATGGTTTTTCGCCAGGACAAACCAAGGACTTTGCAGACACAGTCCGTGCACAGCTGCTGCGCGTGCCAGATGTGGCCAAGGTCGCCTTGTTTGGTGTACAGGACGAAAAAATATTTATAGAGATTTCACAAGCCAAGTTGGCTCAACTGCGTTTGGATTTTTCTCAGGTATTGGCGCAAATCAACCAGCAAAATGCAGTAGAAAGTGCTGGCCGTGCGCGCGCGCAGTCCAATCCGTCAGACTTGTTTGAAGTGCGAATTGACGGCGCTTTTGAAAGCGTGGATGCGCTGAGTCAAACGCCCATACGCGGTGCCTCAGGTCAAATTTTTAAGTTGGGCGATATCGCTCAAGTGACCCGTGGTTATTCAGACCCGCCCAACGTCAAAGTTCGCCACCAAGGGGCGTCTGTGATCGGCTTGGGCGTATCAATGGCCAAGGGTGGCGACATCATTGCGCTGGGTAAAGCGCTCAACAATGCGGTGCCAATTATCGAGCAAGGCTTGCCTATTGGCGTCAAGTTGGTGCAATTGCAAGACCAGCCTAAGACCGTTTCGGCATCTGTATCAGAGTTCATTAAGGTGCTGATTGAAGCTGTGTTGATTGTGTTGAGCGTGAGCTTTTTAGCACTAGGTTTGCACAAGGGTGGTCGCTTTGGTTGGTACGTGGATGTCCGTCCTGGCTTGGTGGTGGGCATCACCATTCCGTTGGTCTTGGCGGTGACGTTTTTGTGTATGAAATACTGGGGTATTGGTCTGCACAAAATATCTTTAGGCTCGCTGATTATTGCTTTGGGCTTGCTGGTGGACGACGCCATCATTGCTGTAGAAATGATGGTGCGCAAGATGGAACAAGGCGCAGACAAGTTTCGCGCAGCTACTTATGCCTACGAAGTGACCGCCATGCCCATGCTGACTGGCACGCTGATTACAGCCGCTGGCTTTTTACCTATTGGTATGGCGCAGTCCACAGTGGGCGAATACACATTTGCCATATTTGCAGTCACCTCCGTAGCCTTGGTGGTGAGTTGGTTGGTGTCTGTGTACTTCGTACCTTACTTGGGTACGCGAATACTGAGAGCCAAGCCACACCAGCATGTGGCCGCCGACGTTGACTTAGATGCAGACCCAGAAAAGGCAGAGGTATTTGATTCTCCTTTTTACAACTGGTTTCGCGCTGCTGTGCAGTGGTGCCTGAGCAACCGTTGGACAACCATTGCGGCTACTTTGGCTTTATTTGGAGCGGGCATAGTTGGTATGGGCCAAGTACAGCAGCAGTTCTTCCCAGACTCCAGTCGCACAGAAGTGTTGGTTGAATTATGGTTCCCAGAAGGTACGTCATTTGAAGCCAATGAAGTCTTAACCAAACAGGTCGAGGCCGTGCTGATGCAGCAGCCTGACGCAGGTCCTGTGAGTGTGTGGATTGGTTCTGGCGCACCGCGCTTTTACCTGCCACTGGATATGGTCTTTCCGCAAAACAATGTCAGTCAATTTATTTTGGTGCCATCCAGTTTGGAAGCGCGTGAGCGACTAAGAGCTGAATTGCCCGTTTTGCTGGCGCAAGAGTTTCCGCAAGTTCGCGCCCGCATCAAGTTGTTGCCCAGCGGCCCACCTGTGCCTTATCCGGTGATGTTCCGTGTTTCAGGCGCTGACCCAACTGTGTTGCGCACTTTGGCCAACGAGGTTAAGACCTTGATGCGTTCAAACGCCAACATGCGTGGTGTCAACGACAACTGGAATGAGTCCATCAAGGTGCTGCGTTTGCAGGTCGATCAAGTCCGCGCCCGTGAGTTGGGTGTCAGTGCCCAAAGTATTGCGCAAGCCACCCGCACGCTGCTGTCTGGCAGCACCGTTGGGCAATTCCGTGACGGCGACAAACTCATAGACATTGTCTTGCGACAACCCATTGCAGAGCGCGATGGTTTGCAAGCTTTAGAAAACGCGTACTTGCCCACAGCAACTGGACGCATGGTGCCATTGACGCAGGTGGCCAAACCCGTGTTTGATTGGGAGCCTGGCGTGCTGTGGCGCGAAGGCCGCCAATATGCTGTGACTGTGCAAGGAGACATTGCTGACGGTTTGCAAGGCGCAACGGTGACGGGACAGTTGTTGCCGGCATTGCGCGAGATTGAAGCAGCTTGGGCCGAGCGAGGCCAGGGTGATTACCGCATCAGCGTGGCTGGTGCCGTAGAAGAAAGCGCCAAGGGCACGTCATCTATTTCAGCAGGTGTGCCTATCATGCTGTTTGTGGTGTTTACTTTGCTGATGTTGCAGCTGCAAAGCTTTAGCCGCGCATTGTTGGTTTTTTTGACCGGTCCGCTTGGCATTGCTGGCGTGGCCGGCGCGCTGTTGCTGTTTGACCGGCCATTTGGATTCGTAGCGTTGCTAGGGGTGATAGCCTTGATGGGCATGATACAGCGCAACTCGGTGATTTTGATTGACCAAATTGAGCAAGACAGGGCTAAGGGTGTGCCAGCGTGGGAGGCGATTGTGGAGTCTACCGTTCGACGACTGCGCCCCATTGCCTTGACCGCTGCAGCAGCGATATTGGCCATGATTCCGCTGACTAGAAGCGTGTTCTGGGGGCCTATGGCGGTCGCCATTATGGGTGGCCTATTTGTTGCCACATTGCTCACACTGCTGGCACTGCCCGCCATTTATGCGGTTTGGTTTAACGTGAAACGCGATACGCTTTAGTCATTTTGAGCCCCTATAGTTCACCAGTTTGGATGCTGTAGGGCTGTGGGGCTATGGAACTGAGCCGCTAAACCGCAGCCACTACAAACAAGCCAACTACACACAGCAGTCCGCCAATCCATACCAGGCTGCGCAGGCTGGGTTTGTCGGTGATGTAGAAGTAGCCATAGGCCAAGCGTAAAGCGACAAATACCGCAGCAAGGCTGTTGATCCAAGTGGCATTGCCGCCTGTCATATGGGCAATGATGACAGCAGCAGCAAATGCGGGAAATGCCTCAAAGGCGTTGAGTTGCGCCCAGTGCGCCCGCAACTTGCGCCCAGTTTGCTGCTCTAAATAGACGCGCGGCGCATGGTTGTCAAAACGAGGAGTTTTGGGTGCGTCTGGGTCGCGCTTGCCAAACTTGGCCATGCCGGTAAAAGCGTAGGGCATGAGGGCTGTAACAAGCACACACCAAAAAGCTAATGTCATAAATGTTTCCTAAAAATGAAGTTATTTATTCAGCGTCAGACATGCCGCCGACAACGTTGCTAAAGCCGCCGTCAACGTAGGTGATTTCGGCGGTCACGCCACCGGCCAGGTCGCTTAACAAAAAGGCCGCCACATTGCCCACGTCTTCGCTGGTTACGTTGCGACGCAGTGGCGACGTTAAGGCAACTTGCCCTAAAATTTTGCCAAAACCTTTGATGCCACTGGCTGCCAATGTTTTGATAGGGCCTGCACTGATGCCGTTGACGCGAACACCTTTGGGGCCTAGTGACTCGGCTGTGTAGCGCACAGAGGCTTCCAAAGATGCTTTGGCCAAGCCCATGGTGTTGTAGTTGGGCAATGCACGTTCAGCGCCCAGGTAGCTGAGTGTGAGTAAAGCGGACTTTGGATTCAAGTAAGGTCTTGCTGCTTTCGCCATGGCTGGAAAGCTGTAGGCGCTGATGTCGTGTGCAATCCGAAAGCCTTCGCGGCTAAGGCCATCTAAAAAGTCACCGCCGATAGCTTCACGCGGCGCAAAACCAATGGCATGAACAAAGCCGTCAAAGCTTGGCCAGGTGGCAGACAGGTCTTTAAACAAAGACTCAATTTGCGTGTCGTCACCCACGTCACAGTCAAACACCAATGTCGAGTCAAAATCAGCTGCGAATTCTGTGATGCGGTCTTTAAAGCGTTCGCCTACGTAGCTGAACGCCAGTTCAGCGCCTTGTGCACGGCATGCCTTGGCAATGCCATACGCAATAGACCGGTTAGACAGTACACCCGTAATGAGTAATTTTTTGCCAACTAAAAAACCTGTGCGTTCACTCATGAATGCCTCCTGATAATGGGTTGTAAAGCGCTACATGCATGGGTTTGTATCTACTACTTGATACGCCTTGCGTGTGAGCAAAATCTTAAGTTGCTGAATTGTCGCATGCATCCATCTAAGCTTCAGCAGGGGGCGTGTGTGGGGCTGTTGGGACTACATGGGTTGACATGTCCGTGCGTTACAACTGGGCTCAGGTGGATGAAAACAGCGCATGGGTTGGGCTTATCTTGCCGCCAGCCCAAGATCGGTTCTGGTGACTGTTGTTGTCCTTCTTCACTAAATGGTGGGCCAAACAATACAACTTGGTCGACAGTAAGGCGCACCGCGTTGACCAATCCCTTGTGTGGGTGCAGGAGTTCAAGCGGCTATGAATGTTCTGCAAAGTGGTGTTGGCGCAACACAGCCACTTGTTTGAATGGGCGTCTGACATGTTGCCGCTAGTGTGTTGCCCGCTCGGCGCTGGGACTTGCATGGCGCCGCGTTCCTGTTCGATG
>CALBWZ010000112.1 GCA_937893415.1 uncultured Comamonadaceae bacterium
GACAAAATAATACCCTTGAGTTTGCCGTCAGCGGCGTATGCTCGCACCCAATCGCTGCTGACATCACAGGGGTGAACCTCACAAAACACATGCGCTTCGCGCACACGGCGGGCGATGAGCTGGGTGACTTGCGAGCCGAAATCAAGTATCAGGATTTTTTCGTGTGACATACATGCAAACGGGCCTGTTGGGAAACAGGCCCGCCATTGAAGTGGTTGTTGGTGATTGAAACTAGTTTAAAGCCTCAGAGAAAGTCTCAGCCCAAATGGATCCCCAGCGTCAACTGGCTCGGTAATTGGGCGCTTCTTTGGTAATTTGCACGTCATGAACATGGCTTTCACGGACACCTGCAGTGGTGATTTGGACAAACTCAGCCCTGTTTTGCATGTCGTCAATGCTGGCACAGCCACAGTAGCCCATGGAGGCACGAACACCGCCGGCAAGCTGGTACAAAATAGCGACCACTGAGCCTTTGTAAGGCACCTGTCCTTCAATACCTTCTGGCACCAGCTTGTCTGCATTGGGGTTGCCTGTGCTCGACTCTTGGAAGTAACGGTCGGCGCTGCCTTGTTGCATAGCACCTATGCTGCCCATGCCGCGGTAGCTTTTGTATGAGCGGCCTTGGTACAAAATGACCTCGCCAGGTGCCTCTTCAGTGCCGGCAAACATACCCCCCATCATGACGGTGCTGGCACCAGCTGCAATGGCTTTGGCCACATCGCCGCTGTAGCGGACACCACCATCAGCGATCAAGGGCACGCCAGTCCCTTTTAGGGCTGTGGCCACGTTGTCAATGGCAGTGACTTGGGGTACACCAACACCAGCAACAATGCGTGTGGTGCAAATACTGCCGGGGCCAATGCCCACTTTGACGGCGTCTGCACCAGCCTCAACCAAGGCCAGGGCAGCCGCACCAGTGGCGATGTTGCCGCCAATAACTTGTATGTGGGGGTAGTTTTGCTTGACCCAGCGCACGCGGTCCAGCACGCCTTGGCTGTGGCCGTGGGCTGTGTCTACCACCAAGGCGTCTACACCAGCTGCAGACAATGCCTCGACACGCTCTTCTGTGCCTGGGCCAACCCCAACGGCTGCACCCACCAACAAGCGGCCCGCTTCGTCACGCGCCGCATTGGGGAAGTTGAGTTGTTTGGTAATGTCTTTAACCGTGATGAGACCGGTCAGCTCAAAGCGAGTGTTGACCACCAACAAACGCTCTAGCTTGTACTTGTTGAGCAAGGCCTTGGCCTGTTCAGAGGTGGTGCCCTCAGACACGGTGATGAGTCGGTCGCGCGGCGTCATGATTTCGGCCACCGTTTGGTCAAAGCGTGTTTCAAAACGCAAATCTCGACCAGTCACAATGCCTACCACTTTGCCGCCGTCTACAACTGGAAATCCCGATACGCCTAAATCCTCAGACATCTGCATGACTTGACGTACGGTGTGAGAAGGGGTGATGACGACGGGGTCACGCACCACGCCGCTTTCATAACGCTTAACTTTGGAGACTTGCGCTGCTTGCTCTTGGGGAGTGAGGTTTTTATGGACGATGCCAATACCACCCTCTTGGGCCAACGCAATGGCCAGACGTGACTCTGTAACCGTGTCCATGGCCGCAGAGACCAAGGGCAGATTCAAACGCAAAGATCGTGTGAATTGTGTTGAAAGGTGGGTGTCCTTGGGCAGGACCTGCGAGAACGCTGGCACCAACAACACATCGTCGAAAGTGAGCGCTTGACCGAGCAGCCGCATGTAAAAGCTCCAAAGGCACTATTCTAACGGCGTGACAAGTCTCAACTGTATGCACGCACATTGAATCAAGGATTTTTGCTGTTGATTGGGCTTAAAAATCTAACAATCTGACAATCCAGATCACCTGAGGTCAGGTTTGGTCCAGCACCAGCACGGTATGCAGCCAAGATGAGCCCGCATGTCAATAACCGGCTTTGGCGCCAGCGCGGCGTTTGGAGAACAAACCCGAACTTCGAGCACCCTGAGAGGCGAAGCGCTCGCGCCTGGCCACCATAGGGTCTACCAACAATGGCCTGCACAACTCCAACCTGTCCCCATCTCTCAGTACTTCAGACAAGCCTACCTTGCGACTCCATAACGCCAAGCGCCATTGGCTGTCAAGGGCTGCCGCGCAGGCTGAAGCCCAACTTGGCTGGGTGGCCAAGGTTGTCAGCGCAGCCTCTACCGTGGCCCCAGGGGAGAGCAACAACGTGGTCACCAGCAACGTGCGCGGCTCTGTGCCTGCCATGGCCTCAACAGTTATGGGGGCTACAGCGTGTTGGGCACTGCTCATGACAAGCCTTTCGTAGCGTCGGCTCTGGTTACGAAAGCCTCCACCATCGTAGAGGCAATTTTGTCAAACACGGGGCCTACCAGCAGCGCCAGGGTTTTGCTGGCAAACGCATAGGTCAATGTGAAGTTGACTTTACATGCCAGCACTTGGCCTTGGTCATTCGGCTCACCAAGGGGCGTAAAAGTCCATTCGCCCTCAAGGTGGGAGAACGGCCCATCCACCAACGCCATGTGCACCAAGCTGGCGTCTCTCGGTGTTGCAGCCAACGTATGGCTGTTGCGTGTTGTGAAGCTTTGACGCAGTCCAGCCAATGAAATGCCGACTTGGGCAGTCATACCTAGTTCGCTGTCATCAAGCACGCTGGCTTGGTCACACCAAGGCAGAAACTGCGGATATGCACCCACATCGGTGACCAAATCAAACATACGTTGAGGGCTATGGTTCAGTAAAGCTGACTTGTGAACGGTTTTCATACAATAGGGTGCTTTGCGCAGTGCATACCTTGCATTGTAGGCAAAGCGCCCCAACTACATGTTTATGGTTACACAGAACCCACCCGGCAAAGCCAAAAAGCCC
>CALBWZ010000113.1 GCA_937893415.1 uncultured Comamonadaceae bacterium
AAAACTCTGCCACCCGCCATGTATCACTGCTGGCCGACACCAAGTTTTTAAGCCCACCGCAGTTTGAACACATACGCAAACGCCAACGCGATGTGGTGGCGGCTTTCACGCGGTTTTTAAAGCGCGCTTACCCAGCTCGGGTGACCAAAGTCAACGAAACAGCCGTCACCATGATGTTGTTTGGCATGATCAACTGGACATTCACTTGGCTTCGCCCTGGTGGGCCACTCAGCTACAGCGCGTTTGCCGAGGAGGTGGTGGCAATGGTCGAGCACGGCTTGGGCAGTCCGCTGGGCCACGACGGACCAAGCGATGGGGCTGCAGCGTAGTCAAGTCGCCACAACGCAAGCAAACAGTTTACCAATGCGTAAATGGTTTCGTTTAGTTAAACTATTGACTTCTTTGAACACAACGATATTTTCAGTGGAGTACCCATGAGCAAAGCATTCGCCAGTCAGGCCGACCTTGACGCCAAGACCATTACCTTTGAGCAGCTGTCACCCCATTGCTGGGCTTACACAGCAGAGGGCGACCCCAACAGTGGCGTCATCATTGGTGACGACGCCATTATGGTGTGTGACACCACGGCCACGCCCGATATGGCACAAGACCTGATTGCCCGCATCCGCACTGTCAGCGACAAGCCTATCAAGTATGTGTTGCTCACGCATTACCACGCGGTGCGCGTATTGGGTGCCAGCGCCTACAAGGCCGAGGGTGCCACAGAAGTGATTGCCAGCCAAGGCACGCTGGAGTTGATCCGTGAGCGCGGCGCTCAAGATATGCTCAGTGAGATGGAGCGTTTCCCCCGCTTGTTTCAAGGTGCTGACTCGGTGCCAGGCCTGACATGGCCCACATTGGTGGTTGGCGGGGGCAACCCCACACTGGGCGAAGTCCCAGGCGCCATCACCCTTGATTTAGGCGGCGTTCGCGTCAAGGTGTGGCACCCAGGCCCTGGTCACACCAAAGGCGACACGGTTGCTTGGGTAGAAGAAGAAGGTGTGTTGTACAGCGGCGATTTGGTGGAATACGAAGCCGGCGTGTACACGGGCGACGCCCAGCTAGAAGAGTGGCCTGCCACGCTAGAGGCATTGCGTGCGCTCAATGCCACAGCTTTGGTACCAGGGCGAGGTGCCGCTATGAAAAACAGCGACGGCGTGAACAAGGCCTTGGATTACACCAAGCTGTGGGTACAAACCTTGTTCAAATGCGGCCAAGAAGCCGCAGCGCAGAACATGGACTTAAAAGCCGCCATGGCGCATACCCGCGCGTCAATGGACCCTATTTTTGGCCACGTGTTTATTTATGAGCACTGTTTGCCGTTTGATGTGACACGCGCCTTTGACGAAGCCCAAGGCATCAAGCATCCACGCATTTGGACGGCCGCCCGCGACAAAGACATGTGGGACGCGTTACAAGGCTAAATGCCCGCAGTCTAACTAGCGCAGTGCGCGAAAGTCCCGCGCGTAAGCGGCCAGTGTTTCACTGGCCGTTTGTCGTTGTGCTGGTGTCATGATGGTGTGAAAGTCCACCACTTGTTGGCACCACTGCAAGCGCTTAACCTGAGGCCATCGCATGCTGTCACGCCACACACCGCGCAACTCAAGCGCGTACCCGTCAAAGCTGTCAGGGCCCGCGCCGCGCACACGTTTGAGCCAGCCCAACAACTTGGCTTGGTTGGCCAGGCGCCTGTCAAACGCCTCGCTGGCTGCGTAGCTGCTGCTGCTCAGGCGTTGCTCAACCAAGCGCTCTTGCGCGGTGGTGAGGTTGCCATAAAACCGCTCAAGTTGTTTGAGGCTGTTCTCCAAGCGAAATGCCAAACGCTCTTGCGGTGTAGCCGTCAACTGCTCGTCTTGCCACTTGGCGTTGCGCTCAGCTATGTAGTCGTTGTAGTGCTCAAGCTGAACTTGCGTCAGTGTGGCCATTGCGGGGACAGCCAAGGGCGCAGCTTGCGCCACAAGTGCATCGGCTCGCTGTGTAGCGCTGTCCACCCAACCACAAGCCTGCGCTGCCGTAAAGGTGGTCGCCGCCAAGGCGCTGGCTTGGTCTAGCAACACACCATATGGCTCAAGTTCGGTCTGTTTGTGCCAAACGGCTACAGCGTCAAGGCCGTTGCGCACTTGCGCGCTTTGCGTTGAGTTAAAGTCAAAGTAGTCGTCTAGCCACCAGTAGCTCAACGTGGGCAGTTGGTTGTATGCCAAGCCCAATGCGCCACAACCAGCCAGCAGCAAGCTGGCCAACAACATGGTTGTGCGAGACGCGATAATGGGCCAATTGAAGCGGCCTGTCTGCCGTTGTTTAGAGCCTGAAAGCCAGTTCATGTCGTCTCAACCAAGTTCATCATCAAATATGTCACAACCAACCTTGCCACTGGATGTGGTGGTCATGGCCGGCGGTAAAGGCACGCGCATGCACAGTACAAAGCCAAAAGTATTGCAGCTATTAGCAGGGCGCGCATTGCTAGGTCATGTACTGGACACCACGCAAGGTCTTAACGCCAGAAGCGCCGTCGTCGTCACTGGTCATCACAGTGACCAAGTGCAAAGCGCAGTCGGCAGCAGGGTCAGCACGGTACCCACGCAATGTGTGCTGCAGTCCCCGCAGTTGGGCACTGGCCATGCGGTGCAGCAAGCTGCTGCGGTGTTGGCTGATGACGGCCTGGTCTTGGTGTTGTCAGGTGACGTACCGCTGACCCAGCTTGCTACGTTGCAAGCGTTGGTTGACTTGGCTGGCGCCCGCACCATGGCCTTGCTGACGGTCAACTTGCCCGCGCCCACAGGTTACGGGCGCGTGCTGCGCCACGAGGACAATACCGTCCAAGCCATTGTGGAAGAAAAAGACGCTACGCCAGCGCAGCGAGACATTACGGAGGTGTACAGCGGCATCATGGCGGTGCCTGCGGCTTGGCTCAAACTGGCTGTGGGGCGGCTTAGCAATCACAACGTTCAAGGCGAGTATTACTTAACCGACGTGGTGGCCATGGCGGTGGCCGACCAATTGGTGGTTCATACCCACTGCATTGACGATGCCTCACAAGTCGCCGGTGTGAACAGCCCACTGCAACTCGCAGCGCTTGAGCGCACCTACCAAACAACCAATGCCCATACGCTGATGCAGCAAGGGGTGCGCTTGGCTGACCCTGCGCGTTTGGATGTGCGTGGGCCTTTGACGGTTGGACAAGATGTCGACATCGATGTGAATTGTGTGTTTTATGGCCGCGTGGCCATTGGCAACAACGTGCGCATTGGCGCGAACTGCGTCATCGCCAACTGCGCCATAGCTGACAACGCGGTGATTCACCCGTTTACACACATTGACGGTGAATCCGCAGGCGTGCAGGTTGGCAGCGGTGCGCTGGTAGGCCCATTTGCCCGTTTGCGTCCGGGTGCAGAGTTGGGTGCAGGTGTGCACATAGGCAACTTTGTCGAAGTAAAAAACGCCACGTTGGCCGCCGGTGCCAAAGCCAACCACTTGGCCTATATTGGCGATGCGCAGGTAGGCGAGCGCGTGAACTACGGCGCAGGCAGCATTACTGCCAACTACGACGGTGCCAACAAGCACGTCACGGTGATTGAAGCCGACGTGCATGTGGGCAGCAACTGTGTGCTGGTAGCCCCGGTCACGATTGGCCAAGGCGGCACCATAGGCGGCGGCTCTACCATCACCAAAAGTACGCCAGCAGGTGCCTTGAGCGTGGCGCGCGGCAAGCAAGTCAGCATTGCCAACTGGGCCAGGCCTGCTAAAAAACCCACGTCTTAAAAGCGTTTGCTGAAACCCATGCTGTTGATGGGCCAACCGCGCCGTTGTCACGTTTGCAACGGGGCTGTTTAAGCCGATCTACATTCGCTTGGCAGCGCCACAGCTGTGCTGAACTTGGCGCGCTTGACGCTAAAAAACGCCTTAACGTTGCGCACATTGGCGTGTTCTGTAAACAACCGTTGCGCCATGTTGTGATAGGCGGGCATGTCGGCGGCTTGCACCACCAGACAAAAGTCAGGCCCAGGGCTGGTTTGGTAGCACTGTTGCACGCCGGGGTGGGCACACACGTGCAGCTCAAATGCTTGTAGGTGTTCTGCGCCTTGCCGGTCTAAGCTCACTTCCACAATGGCAGTCAGGCCTGCGCCAGCCATGTGAGCCACCGCATCGGTGTTGAGTATGGCGACTTGTCTGTCAATGATGCCGCTCTCTTGCAGGCGCTTGACCCGGCGCAGTGTCGTGGCAGGCGACAGGCCCAGTTGTGCGGCCAAGGCCGCGTTGGTCTGGCTGGCATCGACTTGCAGTTGGGCCAACAGTTGCAGGTCTGTGGTGTCGCAATTGGACATGGCTGTGTTTTATTAGATCAAAAAAGTATAAATTATGAAATTTAAATTCATTATGCACGTATAGCGAAATATAAAACCATTTATTTTGAATATTTGCAAGCATAAATCATGCGTCCATGCCTACACTGACCCGTTGTTCAGTGTTTATCAAATTTAATTATTAAGGGTTTACCTTATGTGCGGCATTGTTGGCGCGGTTTCTAAG
>CALBWZ010000114.1 GCA_937893415.1 uncultured Comamonadaceae bacterium
CCACCCCCGTCTGACAACGCCCATGTGCAGCAGCTGCTAGGAAAAAGGGAATTATCATGTCTTGGTTAGAAAAACTATTACCGCCACGTATCAACCCCACGCTTGCTGCTAACAGGCGCAGCGTGCCAGAGGGTGTGTGGACAAAATGTGGCCAGTGCGACGCCGTGCTGTACAAGTCCGACTTGGAAAAAAACACCTACGTCTGCCCGCATTGCGACCACCACCACCGCATGGGCGCACGCGCCCGATTGAATACCTTTTTAGACGCCGCAGGCCGTTACGACATTGCGCAGGAAGTTGAGCCCGTCGATGCGCTCAAGTTTAAAGACAGCCGCAAGTACGCCGAGCGTTTAAAAGAGGCCAAGAAAAATACTGGCGAAACAGACGCCTTGGTTGTCATGAGCGGCAGCGTATTGAACATGGCCGTGGTGGTGGCCGCGTTCGAATTTGACTTCATGGGCGGCTCTATGGGCTCGGTGGTCGGTGAGCGCTTTGTGCGCGGCGTCGAACACGCGATTGAACAGAAGTGTCCGTTCATTTGCTTCACTGCCACCGGTGGCGCACGCATGCAAGAAGGTTTGTTGTCTCTGATGCAAATGGCGAAAACCAATGCTTCGCTGACCCGCTTGGCCAAAAAAGGATTGCCTTACATCAGCGTGCTGACTGACCCAACCATGGGCGGTGTGAGTGCGGGATTTGCATTCATGGGTGATGTTGTGATTGCCGAGCCAAAAGCCCTGATTGGCTTCGCCGGACCACGCGTGATTGAAAGCACCGTGCGCGTGACCTTGCCTGAAGGCTTCCAGCGAGCCGAATTTTTGCAGAGCAAAGGCGCCGTTGACTTGATTTGCAACCGCCTTGAGTTGCGTCCCACCATTGCCAACCTCCTGGCCATGATGCAGCGGCAAAGCGCGGATGCTGTAGGCTGACTTGCCACGCTTGTGGTGACCACAACCAGTGCCACGGTGGGTATGCAAGCAAGATCGGCGTGCAAGGCTAGTGGCAACAACGTTTGGCTTGGCTAAGCGCTTTGTAGCAACACCATCAGTGCACCAGCGCCGCCATCGCAGCCTCTGGCTTGCACAAAGGCCAGCACTTCTTTCTTTTGTACCAACCACCGCTGGGCCTTCAGTTTGAGCACAGGTGTTTTACCGGGTGAACCCAAGCCCTTGCCATGAATCACACGCACACAGCGCCAGTCGTTCATAACCGATTTGCGTAAAAAAGCTGACAAGGCTTCTCGCGCTTGGTCACTGCGCAGACCGTGCAAGTCGACCTGCCCTTGCAACGACCAGTAACCGCCGCGTAATTTACGCAACACATCGTCGCCAATGCCGTTGCGCCTGTAACTCAATGCCTCGTCGGTTTCTAACAAGCTGGTGACATCAAAGTCATCTGACAGCGCCGAGCTCATGACAGTGGCATTGTCTGAATCGCGTTGTTTGGGTCTGGGTTCAACCTGCGCAGTCGCGTGCGGTGCACGCCCTGCATCTTTGATAGGGCTTACCTCACCTACCGTGAATTCAAATAAGTGGCGTTCACGCCTAGCTTGCTCGTGAGCCAGTGCCATGGCTACGGCTGCCTCTTGGGCAGCACGCACCTGCGCACGCAATGCAGTTTGCATCGCTTGCAGATCGGAGAAGGTGCGGGCTTTCATATTCGCATTGTGACAAATAACGCGCCGTCATCTGTGCCACGCTACAGTAATCCCTGTTCAGCCATGGAGTAAACCGCACCTTGTGACACCACCATATGGTCTAGCACGCGCACGTCTACCACCCGTAAAGCTTCTTGAAGCGTTTCAGTTAACTGCACATCCGCAGGCGAAGGCTCTGCACAGCCGCTGGGGTGGTTGTGCGCCAAAATAACGGCGCCTGCGCCGTGGTGAAGGGCCCTCACCAGCACCTCTCGGGGATAGACGCTGGTGTGGTTCAACGTGCCTTGGAACAGTGTTTCCATGGCCAACAAATGGTGTTGGCTGTCTAAAAACAACACGGCAAAGTGCTCATTGGGCAAGTGTGCCAAATGCAACTGCAAATAATGTTTGACCGCTTGGGGTTGTGTAAAGCTAGGTTTGTCTTGCAAGCTTTGCGCTGTGGCACGTTTGGCCAGCTCGGCTACGGCGCACAATTCTGCCTGTTTAGCCGGGCCTAGACCATTGACCGCTCTGAGTGCTGCAGGTGATGCATTGAGCAAGCCGGCCAATCCACCAAACTGTTGCAATATCTGGCTGGCCAAATCAAGCACGTGGGCTTTGGCTGTGCCAGTGCGCAGCAGCAAGGCCAGCAACTCGGTGTCTGACAAAGACTGGGCACCCAGCAGTTGGAGTTTTTCGCGCGGGCGGCAGTCAATGGGCCAAGCGGTTCGCATGGGTGATCCTATCTATGATCCGCCTTCCAACAAGGGCAGGCACAATTTATGTGGGTTAACCAAGACACCAGCGCCGCCGCGGCTCGCATGTTTCTACAATAAGGTGTAATTACTGATGTCTACTCCGTGACCTGTTATAGCCCCAGATGGGGCACCAGGTACTCGGGCACAACCCTGACGGCTCACGCACCCATGTCCAACTCCACAGTCAATCTTATTGAACCCAGCTCTTTTCTCACCCTCCACTACCGCATGTGCGGCGTAGATGGCCAAGACATCATCAGTACCTTTGGCGGCCAACCTGCCACGCTCAGCATGGGCGGTGGCCAACTGTCACCGTCGATTGAACAACACCTTCTCGGTTTGGCTGAAGGTACGCGCACCACGCTGCAACTGCCAGAAGGCGACGCGTTTGGGCCACGCAACCCCGAGTTGGTGCAATGGGTGGCACGCGCCATGTTGAATGAGCTGGGCGACCCCAATGAGACCTACGCACCCGGTGTGGTGGTGCAGTTCCCCACACCAGATGGCTCTGGCCAATACGCAGGTGCTGTGGTTCAAGTCAGAGAAGACGGCTCAAGCGTGCAGTTTGACTTCAACCACCCCCTGGCTGGCCAGGCGGTGACCTTTGAAGTCAACATCATTGGAGTCATGCAATGAGCGAGCCAACCATGACACGCGACGTGGTGTTGGCCCAGCCACGCGGCTTTTGTGCAGGTGTAGACCGAGCCATAGACATTGTTGAGCACGCCTTGACCAAATTCGGTGCGCCCATTTATGTACGCCATGAAATTGTGCACAACACCTATGTAGTGGACGACCTCAAACAAAAGGGGGCCATCTTCATAGAAGACTTAAACGATGTACCAGCTGGCGCGACCTTGGTTTTTTCGGCCCACGGGGTGAGCAAAGCCATACAAGCAGAAGCTAAAGCGCGCGGCTTTTCCATATTCGATGCCACTTGCCCACTGGTCACCAAAGTTCATGTGGAAGTGGCCAAGCTGGCCAAAGAAGGCTATGAGTTTTTAATGATTGGCCACAAGGGCCACCCAGAGGTGGAAGGCACCATGGGCCAACTCAACAGCGGCATACATTTGGTTGAAGACGAGGCAGACGTGGCAACCGTACAACCCGCGCAAACCCACAAATTAGCTGTGGTCACGCAAACCACGTTGAGCGTGGATGACGCGGCCAGCATCATGCGCGCCATCAAGGCACGCTTTCCCTCGGTGCGCGAGCCCAAGCAACAAGACATTTGCTATGCCACACAAAACCGCCAAGATGCTGTCAAAGTGATGGCAGGTAAAGTGGATGTTGTCATTGTGGTGGGCAGCCCCACCAGCTCCAACAGCAACCGTTTGCGCGAATTGGCGGAGCGTTTGGGTACACCTGCCTACATGGTGGACAACCCCGCCGACTTGAACCCAGAGTGGGTGCATGACTGCCAACGCGTGGGCCTGACAGCCGGCGCATCAGCGCCAGAAATACTGGTGCAAGAAGTCATTGCCCGCTTGAAGTTGCTGGGCGCTTTATCCGTGCAAACCATGAACGGCGTTGAAGAAATCATTCAATTCCCAATGCCTAAAGGCTTGCGCCCAGACCATTGAACAGACGGCCGATGACCTGCTGCCCAGCCTAGGCCAGCAGGCAGTGGCTGTTCACCGCAGCAACAAGCGCTGCGTGAAGCAGGCTGTTTAAACCAGTCGCTGGGCCACCCACGCGTGCACGCTGGCCAGGGCCTGTGACAAGGCTGCGGCATCCGTGCCACCAGCCATTGCCATGTCGGGTTTGCCGCCCCCCTTGCCGCCTACTTGCAGGGCCACCATGTTGACCAGCTCACCAGCCTTGACCTTGCCCACCACATCAGGCGTGACACCGGCGGCAATGTGCACCTTGTCACCCTCTCCTGCACCCAACACAATCACAGCCGATTTGAGTTTGTTCTTGAGTTTGTCCATGGTCTCGCGCAAGGCTTTGGCGTCTGCGCCATCAAGCTTGGCTGAAAGTACAAACACACCGTTCACATCAACCGCCTGCCCCAACAGCTCATCGCCTTGTGCAGAAGCCAAGCGGCCTTTGAGCGCGCTGAGTTCTTTGTCAAGGTCGCGTATCTGAGCCAACAACGCACCCACGCGTGCAGGCACCTCCTGTGGGGTAACGCGTAAGCTGCCAGCCACACCACCCAAGGTGTCCTCCATGAGCTGTACATAAGCCAAGGCATTCAAGCCTGTCACAGCTTCTATACGACGGACACCGGCGGCCACACCGCCTTCAGCCACTATAGAAAATAGGCCAATGTCGCCCGTGGCAGAGACATGGGTGCCCCCGCACAACTCACGGCTGCTGCCGATGTCTAATACACGCACGGTCTCACCGTACTTTTCACCAAACAACATGGTCGCGCCAGTGGCTTGGGCAGACTCAATGTCCATGACTCGCGCTTGGGCTGGGGTGTTGAACACAATTTCACGGTTTACCAGTTGCTCAATTTCGCGCAACTGCGCATCGGTAACTGGTGCGTTGTGGGTGAAGTCAAAGCGGGTTTTACCCGCATCTACTAGGCTACCCTTTTGCTGCACATGCTCACCCAGTACAGTCCGCAATGCTGTGTGCATGAGGTGAGTGGCAGAGTGGTTGCGGACTGTGGCCGCACGCAGATCGGGATCCACCTTGGCCTGCACGTCACCCCCTAGCTTCATGGTGCCCGTAACCAACACGCCATGATGACCAAACACATCGCCTTTTATTTTTTGAGTATCGTTCACGTCGAACTTCAGACCATCAGCAACTAGGACGCCCGCATCACCCACTTGACCGCCGCTTTCTGAGTAAAACGGCGTGGTGTCTAGCACCACCACACCCGTTTGACCAGCTGATAATTCAGCCACTGCAGTGCCATCTACATACAAACCAAGTACCTTGGCTGGGCTGCTTAATTGCCCGTAGCCCACAAACTCGGTTGAAGCGCCGGTGTAGTCCAACGCTTTGTCCATCTTGAATTTGCCAGCAGCACGCGCTTGGTCTTTTTGGCGTGTCATGGCCGCGTCAAAACCGGCCACATCAACGGCAACTTGACGTTCACGACACACATCTTGGGTGAGGTCTAGTGGAAAGCCGTATGTGTCGTGCAACTTAAAAGCCACATCGCCGGCAAGCGTTGTCATGCCTTGTGGCAAGGCCGCATCCAAAATATCCATACCTGTGGCCAACGTCTCGTAAAAGCGCTCTTCTTCCACTCTAAGCACGTCCATGACATGCTGCGATTTAGCCGCCAGAGTGGGATAAGCACCGCCCATTAAGACCACCAAATCTGGCACCAGCTTGTGGAAAAAGGGCTTCATTTGTCCCAATTTGTAGCCGTGACGGATGGCGCGACGAATGATTCGGCGCTGTACGTAACCACGGCCTTCGTTCCCGGGTACCACGCCATCGCTGACCAAAAACGCCGTAGCGCGAATGTGATCAGCGATCACTTTGAGCGACGGTGTAGTCAAATCGGCACAAGCTGTCTCGCGGGCTGCAGCGGCAATCAAGGCTTGGAACACATCGATTTCGTAGTTGCTGTGCACACCCTGCAAAATAGCTGCCAATCGCTCCAAGCCCATGCCAGTGTCCACACAAGGCGCGGGCAACGGCGATACCGAGCCGTCATCTGCCATGTTGTATTGCATGAACACGTTGTTCCAAATTTCAATAAAACGGTCACCATCTTCGTCTGGGCTGCCGGGTGGGCCGCCTGGAATGTGCGCGCCATGATCGTAAAAAATTTCAGAACACGGGCCACATGGACCTGTATCGGCCATCATCCAAAAATTGTCGCTTTTGTAGCGCCCGCCCTTGTTGTCTCCAATGCGAATCACGCGCTCCGGCGGCAGGCCTATCACCTGCGTCCAAATGTCGTAGGCCTCGTCGTCGTCTGCATACACAGTGGCCAGCAAACGCTCTTTGGGGAGCTTAAACACCTCGGTCAGCAACTCCCACGACCACAACAAACTCTCGCGCTTGAAATAATCGCCAAAACTCCAGTTGCCCAACATTTCAAAAAAGGTGTGGTGGCGTGCCGTGTAGCCAACATTTTCAAGGTCGTTGTGCTTGCCACCAGCACGCAAACAAGCTTGCACCGACGTGGCGCGGTTGTAACTGCGCTTGTCTGAACCCAAAAACACATCTTTAAATTGCACCATGCCAGAATTCACAAACATCAGCGTGGGGTCGTTGGCAGGCACCAAAGAGCTAGAGGGCACCACGGTGTGGGAACGCTCCGCATAAAAGGCCAAAAAGGTCTTGCGGATATCGGCGACTGTGAAACGATTAACTGGCGACTGGCTCATGGGTGTGCTCATTGCTAACAATGTGTAATAGACGGTAAGTTCAAAACTACCAAAGCATCTATTTTCACCTAAGTCGGACACACGCATGCGCTTGTATGCCTCGACCGCGCATGTCATGCTTGATGGCGGTATGCTTATAGCTGAGACAAGTCATCCGACTCCCCCCACATTTAGACCATTTGAGAATACACACCATGGCCCGTATTTCCCCCCTATCGCAGCTCAATGACCCCACGCTGCTTAAAACCAAAGCCCTAATCAACGGAGAATGGGTAGATGGCAACGGCACCTTTGCCGTGACCGATCCGGCCACAGGCGAGCACTTGGCCGACGTGGCCAACTTAGGCGCGGCGCATGCCGAACAAGCCATTGCCGCAGCCAATGCCGCTTGGGGTGCATGGCGCAAAACAACAGCCAAAGTGCGCAGCCAAATTTTGCGCAAATGGTTTGACCTGTTGATGGCCAACCAAGCCGACTTGGCGCGGATCATGACGGCCGAACAAGGCAAGCCATTGGCCGAGGCCACAGGCGAAATTGCCTACGGCGCCAGCTTTGTGGAGTGGTTTGCCGAAGAGGCCAAACGCGTCAACGGCGAGACCTTGCCCACATTTGACAACAACCGGCGTTTGCTGGTGATGCGTGAGCCTATAGGCGTTTGCGCCGCCATCACGCCTTGGAACTTTCCCCTGGCCATGATCACCCGCAAGGTGGCACCAGCGTTGGCAGCAGGCTGCCCTGTCATCATCAAACCCGCAGAGCTCACACCGCTGACCGCATTGGCCGCAGCCGAATTGGCCATGCGCGCTGGTATACCTGCTGGCGTACTCAACATGCTCAGTGCGGACGCAGACCAATCGATTGCCATTGGCAAGGTGTTGTGCGCCAGCGATGTGGTGCGCCACATCAGCTTCACGGGCAGCACAGAAGTTGGCCGTATTTTGATGGCCCAGTCTGCTCCGACTGTGAAGAAAATGTCACTTGAATTGGGCGGCAACGCACCGTTTATTGTGTTTGACGACGCCGATATTGACAGCGCCGTAGAAGGCGCATTTATCAGCAAGTACCGCAATGCCGGGCAAACCTGCGTGTGCTCCAACCGCATCTACGTGCAATCCAAGGTGTATGACGAGTTCACCACCAAATTTGCCGCCAAAGTTAAAACCACCAAGGTCGGCAATGGCTTTGACGAGGGTGTCAACCAAGGTCCTCTGATTGAAGAGGCTGCCTTGCAAAAAGTTCAGCGCCACGTGGATGACGCCATTGCCAAAGGCGCGCGGGTGTTGGCTGGTGGCAAACGCATGGCAGGGCAGTTCTTTGAACCCACAGTTGTGGCAGACGCCACTGCAGATATGCTGTGTGCCAAAGAAGAAACCTTTGGTCCATTCGCACCCATCTTTAAATTTGAGCACGAGCAAGAGGCCGTAGACGCGGCCAACAACACAGAATTTGGCTTGGCCAGCTACTTCTACAGCCGCGATATGGGTCGCATATTCCGCGTGAGCGAGGCTTTGGAATACGGCATGGTAGGCGTCAACGTGGGCGTTTTGGCTACGGAACATGTGCCTTTTGGCGGCGTCAAACAAAGCGGCTTAGGCCGCGAAGGCTCATCACATGGCATGGATGATTATGTTGAGATTAAATTTTTGTGTATTGGCGATGTGTTGAAGTAAGCCCTGTGTTGACACCACTTGAAACGGCAATTTGGCGTAGCCTAGAAACATAGAAACTCTAGGCTACCTCAGCGTGGTGCAAAAATTGCTCATGCATTGGCATGGCTTCAACAAACACACCCAGCGCTGCAGGCTCTTCACGTCCCAACACGTGGACAGCTGAGCTCAATTTGCGCTACCGGTGCAACAACAGGGATGGCAGCGATGCGACTGTGGCCACGCACAGCCACAGTGGCCCAATTCGAATTTTAAAAAGTCTGTATCCTGAGGGGCCTGCGGTGTGTCACAACGTGATGATTCATCCACCTGGCGGACTTGTTGGCGGCGACGAGGTGGTGATCAACGTGGACGTGCAAGACAACGCACACGCACTCATCAGCACGCCAGGCGCAACACGTTACTACCTCAGCGATGAGGTATTGGCCGCACAACGGATACGCATACAGCTTGGTGAGCACGCGCGCTTGGAGTGGTTGCCGTTGGAGACCATTGCTTATTCAGGATGCCGCGGTGAGAACCAATGGCAAGCCACTTTGGCACCCAGCGCACAAGTGATTGGCTGGGACGTGATTGGATTGGGTTTGCCGCACGCCAGCCAACCGTTTGAAACGGGTAGCTTTGTGCAGCAGTTGGTTATCAGCAATATATGGCGAGAAGCGGCTTACCTGCACGCCAACGACAAGCTGTTAATGGACGGCCAACTTGGGCTGAATGGCTATAGAACCATGGGCACGATGTGGTGGGCACAGGGCAGCGCTCTGACAGCCTCGCAACGTGAGCGCTGCCTGCAGGCATGCAGAGATGCCCTGAGCGCGTGGTCCACCGACACACCCTGCGCCATCACTTCTCCCAACGACAACATGGTGGTGGTGCGAGCCCTCGCGCCCACTGTAGAGCCCATCATGCATCGCTTCCAGTCGCTGTGGCCTATTTTTAGACGCATCGCTTGGAACATGGATGCACCAATGCCGCGCATTTGGGGGGTGTGACGCACCACTTAAGTGCGGCCTCATTGGCCCAGTTGGCTATAGCACCAATTTAGGGCAAGACACCACACCGAGTCTCGATGCCACACCCCATAGGCTGCGGCACAGACATTGCTAAACCCAGTCTGAGATTGCCGCGCATTGTGGTGGCAATGACGACTGCAGGTAGTCACCAACAAACACTGACACAGCCTCAACGCTGCACATACATATGGATTTAACGCCGCGAGAAAAAGACAAACTGCTTATTTTTACAGCAGCGCTGTTGGCACAACAACGTCGCGCGCGAGGCTTGAAGCTCAACTACCCAGAAGCTGTTGCGTTCATTACGGCAGCGGTCATGGAAGGTGCGCGTGACGGTCGCAGCGTTGCAGAACTCATGGCGTTTGGGCGCACAGTTCTGGGCAAAGACGACGTCATGGAGGGCATTTCGGAGATGGTGCCCGACATACAGGTTGAAGCTACATTTGCGGACGGCACCAAACTCGTCACCGTGCACCAACCCATAGCTTAAACACCGCCGCCAACCCTGCTTTTGTCTAGGAAACACACCATGCGACACCACCACATCTGCGTTACACAAGGCCGCTTGCCCGTTCGCCGCAACACGTTAGGCCGCACCGCGGTAGGACTGGGCTCAGTCTTGGCCCCCTGGCTGGTCCAGGCACACAGCGCAAGCACGTTAGCGCTGGCTCACACACACAGCGCGCTGTCACATGTTGCAACCGGTTTTTCACACCCATTCACTGGACTAGACCACCTAGCGGCTCTGCTGGCGATTGGTGTTTGGAGCGCAGCCAACCGCCTTGCTTGGGCCCCTTGGTTGTTTATGGTGTGCTTGGTGGTTGCAGGTGCCTCAACGCCATGGGCCATGCAATCACAAACTTTTGAGTTGGGCATTGCAGCATCGTTGCTGGTAATGGGCTTGTTGCTCAGCGAGACATACACACGCACACGTACAAAAGCAGGCGGTACCGGCGGTCATAAAGCTGTGATGCTCAGCGCCGTGATGGTTGCCAGCTTTGCTATATGCCACGGTGCAGCGCATGGCAACGAGCTAAACGGTACAGCCTCTTTGATAGGCGTGGCGTTCGGCAGTGCAGCACTGTTGGTCGTCGGCTGGGTTGCAGGCCTGAAGCTGCAAACGCACGCCAAATGGGTGCAACGAAGCCTGGGAGGTGCCTTGGCATTGTTCGGCCTTACGCACGCGCTTGCTACTGTATTTGCTTGATTGGAGATGTACATGATTCCCGGCGAAATACTCACCCTTACGGGCGATCTCACGCTCAACACTGGCAGGCGAACTGTGACCGTATTGGTGCGCAACACCGCCATGCGCCCTATACAAGTGGGGTCGCATTTTCACTTTGCGGAAACCAATGCCGCTCTAGATTTTGAACGGGCGTCCGCGCAGGGTATGCGCCTCAACATTGCCAGCGGCACAGCCGTTAGGTTTGAGCCAGGCCAGCAGCGTACGGTGGAGTTGGTTGAGTACGCAGGGAAGCGGGTCACCATTGGCTTTCGTGGTCTACACAACCCACCCAACTAACAGAAATTTTTTATGGTCACTATTGCACGACACGCCTACGCCGACATGTTTGGACCTACAACTGGCGACCGCGTGCGCTTGGCGGATACCAATCTATTGGTGGAAGTAGAAGCTGACTACACGCTGCGCGCCGGCGGCTACGGCGACGAGGTCAAGTTTGGTGGTGGCAAAACCATTCGAGACGGCATGGCCCAAAGCCAACACACCCGCCAAGAGGGTGCGGTCGATACCGTTATGACCAATGCTTTGGTGATTGATCACTGGGGTATCGTAAAAACCGATATAGGCTTAAAGGGCGGTCTTATTGTGGCGCTTGGCAAAGCAGGTAACCCCGATACCCAAGACGGCGTAGACATCATCATCGGCCCAGGCACTGAAGTCATCAGCTGCGAAGGCTTCATCGTCACGGCTGGCGGCATAGACAGCCACATACACTTTATTTGCCCACAACAAATTGACGAGGCATTGGCCAGTGGCATCACCACCATGCTGGGAGGCGGTACTGGCCCAGCCACCGGCACCTTGGCCACCACCTGCACCCCTGGCCCTTGGCACATAGAACGCATGCTGCAAGCTGCTGATGGCTTACCCATGAACATTGGCTTTATGGGCAAAGGCAATGCCAGTCGCCAACCTGCGCTGATCGAGCAAATCGCCGCTGGCGCCATGGGGCTTAAGTTGCACGAAGATTGGGGTACCACACCCTCGGCAATTGACAATTGTTTAAGCGTTGCCGATGACCATGACATTCAAATTGCCATACACAGTGACACCTTGAACGAGGCAGGCTTTGTGGAAGACACCATCGCCGCAACCAAAGGAAGGACCTTGTGCGCCTTTCACACCGAAGGCGCCGGCGGCGGACACGCGCCTGACATCATCCGTGTGGTGGGTGAAGCCAACTTTTTACCCTCGTCAACCAACCCCACCATGCCTTATACGGTCAACACCTTGGATGAGCATGTCGACATGCTCATGGTGTGCCACCACCTCGATGCGGGCATTCCAGAAGACTTGGCCTTTGCAGAAAGCCGCATTCGCCGCGAAACGATTGCCGCCGAAGACATACTCCACGACATGGGTGCCATCAGCATCATGAGCAGCGACAGCCAAGCCATGGGGCGCGTGGGAGAGGTCATTATTCGCACGTGGCAGACAGCCGACAAAATGAAATCGCAACGCGGCATTGCCAGCGGCGACAGCGCGCTCAGCGACAACCACCGCGTGAAACGCTACATTGCCAAATACACCATCAACCCTGCCATCGCACACGGTATGGCGCACATCGTGGGCTCTATAGAGGTGGGGAAAATGGCAGACTTGGTGGTTTGGAAGCCTGCTTTTTTTGGTGTGAAGCCAAGCCTTGTGGTCAAAGGTGGCAGCATCGCGCTGGCCGCTATGGGCGACCCCAATGCCTCCATACCCACGCCACAACCCGTGCACCTCAGGCCCATGTTTGGCAGCTATGGCCGATCGCTGACGCGCAGCAGCGTCAGCTTTGTGTCACAAGCGGCCCAAGCACTGGATGTTGCACAGCGCTACGGGTTGCACAAGGCAACAGTACCCGTGCAGCATTGCAGAAATTTAAGCAAACGTGACATGGTGCACAACAGCTACCTGCCCATCATGGAGATCGACCCACAACGCTACACCGTGCGCGCCGATGGTGAGTTGCTGGTGTGTGAGGCGGCGGTAAAGTTGCCCATGGCGCAGCGCTACTTTTTGTTTTAAAACACCATGCAACTGTTCAACAAAATACTCCCACAAGGTGGAGGCTTGGCCAGCGCGTTGCTGCGCCGTGCACCTTGTGTCTGTCTAGACTGGGATGTCAGGCAAAAAAGTCGTTTTGATGCCACCACCAGTGAGGGCAATCTGGTCGGCGTATTCATAGCCCGTGGGTGCGTGCTGCGTGGCGGTGACGTGTTGGTCAGCACACAGGGCGAACTGTTGCGTGTCGTTGCCGCCGATCAAACGGTACTGCGCATCACCCCTTGCGCTGAACACGGTCGACCATTTGACCTCGTGCGTGCGGCCTACCACCTTGGCAACCGCCATGTACCCATTGAACTGACACCCACTCACCTGCACATTGAACCCGACCATGTGCTGGCTGACATGTTGCGCGATATGCACTTAACAGTCGCGCAGGCACAATCCGCTTTTGAGCCTGAGTCAGGTGCCTACGGAGACCACTCAGCTCATCAACACGCCGATAAGGGCCATACCCACAAACACGGTCATGGTGACGGGCACCTCCATGACAACGGCCACGCACATGGCTGAGCCAACAACCGCTAACACCGCCACTACCGGGACTGCTGCAACGCCGGGCCTGCTGCAACTGCTCTGGCTGGCCTCGCCTGCCTTACCCGTTGGTGGGTTTAGTTATTCAGACGGGTTAGAAGCTGGCGTGGCGTGTTTGCAAGTGCACGACGAGCGCAGCGTAGGCGATTGGGTTGTTGAGCAGCTGCACATCAGCTTGGCCCGCTGCGACTTAGCCGTTATGGCTCAAGCCATTCCGGCTTGGCACAACGCAGATTTTGAGCGCGTACACGCACTCAATAACTGGGTATTGCACACCCGAGAGACGCACGAATTAAGACGACAAACCGAACAAATGGGACGCTCGCTGGTGGTGTGGGCTGGACAGTTTGACCCCTCCAACGCCGACCTGCCAGCCACCAAAGCGCACCATGCACTGCAAGCTTGCGCCTTAGCTGTACCCACCTTTCCAGTTGTATGCGCCGCTGTCGCGGCATGTGGTTTGGCCAGCCACGCCGATGCACTCAGTGCACACGCTTTTACATGGGCAGAGAACCAGGTTCAAGCCGCAATCAAGGCTGTGCCGCTTGGGCAAAGCGCAGGCCAGCGCATACTCGCACGTCTGGTGCAAGACATACCCACGGCTGTGGCAACGGCACAGGCGCTTAACGACTTCACACGCCAAGCGTGCGCGCCTATGCTGGCTATTCACAGCGCCCAACACGAAACCCAATACTCAAGGCTTTTCCGATCATGACAACCGCACTTCACCACATTGCCAACCGCACCAAGTTGCTGCCACCACTGCGCGTGGGCATAGGGGGGCCAGTCGGCTCTGGCAAAACCACCCTGCTAGAAATGCTCTGCAAGGCGATGTCTAGCACCTACGACTTAATTGCTATTACCAACGACATTTACACCAAAGAAGACCAACGGTTGCTCACAGTCAGCGGTGCATTGGCGGCTGAGCGCATCATGGGCGTGGAAACAGGCGGTTGTCCACACACGGCCATCCGTGAAGACGCATCCATCAACTTAGAGGCGATCGACAGAATGCTGGAGCAGTTCCCCAACGCCGACATCGTGTTTATAGAAAGTGGCGGCGACAACTTGGCCGCTACATTCAGCCCTGAGCTGAGCGACCTCACCATCTATGTCATTGACGTCGCAGCAGGTGAGAAAATACCGCGCAAGGGTGGTCCAGGCATCACCAAAAGTGATTTTTTCATCATCAACAAAACAGACTTGGCGCCCTATGTTGGCGCTAGCTTAGACGTGATGAACACGGACACACGGCGCATGCGCACCACGCCACAAGGTGTGAAACCCTATGTCATGACCAACTTGAAAACACTGGTGGGTTTGCCCGACGTGATTGCTTTCATTGAGCAGCGCGGCATGCTGAAATCCGGCATAGGCGAGTCGCTTGCCCAGTCAGCACACCGCGCCTGCTGATTGCCCTAGATAGCCACGAGGTCTCGAACACCTTTGGCGGCCATTTCATGGCCAGGGCCTTGCGCGATAAACGTACCGCGTTCCATCACCGCGTAACGGTCAGCCAACGCTTGGGCAAAGTCATAGTATTGCTCAACCAACACAATGGCCATGTCGCCACGGTCAGCCAGCATGCGAATAACGCGCCCAATGTCTTTGATGATGCTGGGCTGAATGCCCTCAGTGGGCTCATCCAAAATGAGCAGCTTGGGCTTGGCCGCCAAAGCCCTGGCAATAGCCAGTTGCTGTTGCTGCCCCCCAGACAAATCACCGCCGCGGCGGTTCAACATCTCCTCCAATACGGGGAACAGTTCAAACAACTCATCGGGGATGGGCGTGGTCGCTGTTTGCGTGGCCAGACCCATGAGCAGGTTGTCGCGCACACTGAGGCGCGCAAATATCTCTCTTCCTTGTGGCACATAACCCACGCCCGCACGCGCGCGTGCGTAAGGCGCATCTTTGGTAATGGTTTTGCCGTTCAACACAATATCACCACTTTTAATAGGCACCAACCCCATCAGTGATTTAAGCAGCGTGGTCTTACCCACCCCATTGCGGCCCAACACAACCGTCACCTCGCCAACAGCGGCCCGCAGACTCAGTCCGCGCAAAATATGGCTGCTGCCGTAATACTGGTTTATCGACTGGACCTCGAGCATGCTCTGGCTTTCTATGTATTTAAAATAACAACAATGCAATGGCTGCGATCAGCGGCCTAAATACACATCAATGACGCGCTGGTCTGCTTGTACGTGGTCTAGCGTACCTTCGGCCAATACAGCACCTTCACACAAGACTGTTACGGTATCGGCTATGGCACGTATAAAGTTCATGTCGTGTTCGACTACCACCAGCGAATGTTTTCCTTTAAGACTTAAAAACAGCTCGGCCGTCCGCTCAGTTTCTTCATCCGTCATACCCGCCACCGGTTCGTCAAGCAGCAACAATCGGGGCTCTTGCATCAACAACATGCCAATTTCTAGCCATTGCTTTTGTCCGTGGCTTAACGTGCCGGCTAGGTCTTTGGCATGTGCGGCCAGTTGTATGGTGATTAACACCTCAGCCAAGCGCTCGCGCTGCAGAGGTGTCAATCGAAATAGCAAACTGCTGCGCACACTTTTGTTGGCGGCCAAAGCAAGCTCGAGGTTTTCAAACACGCTGAGATGCTCAAACACTGTAGGTTTTTGAAACTTGCGTCCAATGCCCAAGGCGGCAATATCAGCTTCGCGGTAGCGCAATAAATCGATGGTGCTGCCCAAAAAAACACGGCCTCTGTCAGGGCGGGTTTTCCCGGTAATGATATCCATCATGGTGGTTTTACCAGCGCCATTCGGGCCAATAATGCAGCGCAATTCACCAGGCGCAATGTCCAATGACAAGCCGTTGATGGCCTTGAAGCCATCAAAACTGACATGCACATCCTCTAAGTACAAAATGCGCCCGTGAGTGACATCGATCTCACCGGGCACATGCACCCTGCCGATGCCAGGACTTCGGTCGCCCGATACGGTGGCGCTAGAAAGCCTGTGGCGAGCGTGTGCCATCCGCTGCGCACCGTCTTGCATCAAACCAGGGGTCATGGCGCACCCCCTGACCGGCCTGCAGCAAACTTGGCCATCATCTGGCGCCACAAACCGACCACACCATGTGGTAAATACAACGTCACACCAATAAACAAGGCGCCCAACACATACAGCCAAAACTCAGGAAAGGCTACGGTCAACCAAGATTTGGCACCGTTCACAATGAATGCGCCAATAATGGGCCCAATTAATGTGGCTCGCCCGCCAACTGCAGCCCAAATCACCATCTCAATGCTGTTGGCTGTGCTCAACTCACTCGGATTGATAATGCCCACCTGGGGCACGTACAAGGCGCCAGCAATGCCGCACATCACAGCCGATACCGTCCAAATAGCCAGTTTGTAGGGCAAGGGGTTGTAGCCACAAAACATCAAACGGCTTTCACTGTCACGCACAGATTGCAGCACGCGCCCAAACTTGCTGCGCACCAACCAACGCGCGCCCACATAACAGGCCAACAGTACAGTACCTGTCAGCACAAACAAAAACATGCGCATGCCTGCAGTGGCCAGCGGTATGTCAGCAATGCGCTTGAAGTCAGTAAAGCCGTTGTTGCCGCCTAAACCTGTTTCGTTGCGAAAGAACAGCAACAACGCAGCAAAGGTCAAGGCCTGCGTGATGATTGAAAAATAAACACCTTTGATGCGCGAGCGAAAAGCAAAGTAGCCAAATATATAAGCCACCACCGCTGGTACCAACACAACCAGCGCCAGCGTTGCGGGCAAGCTATCAGACAGCGCCCAGTGCCAAGGCAACGCTTTCCAATCTAAGAAAATCATGAAATCGGGTAGCGGGCTTTTGTAGTTGCCGTCCAAACCAATTTGGCGCATCAAGTACATGCCCATCACGTAGCCACCCAATGCAAAAAACAAACCGTGGCCCAAACTGAGAATACCTGTGTAACCCCAAATCAAATCAATGGCCAACGCACAAATGGCATAGCACATGATTTTTCCCAATAGGCCGACCATGTAGCCACTGAGATGCAAGGGCTGCCCTTCAGGGACAACCAAATTGGCCAGAGGGGCCAGCACGGCAATCACCACAACGGCCATCCAAAAGACACCCCAGCCACGGCGGGTAAGCACTGGACCCGGCACCGGTAAATCGTGGGCCAAATCAGATATTGAATGAGGTGCACTCATGACTCAGCACTCCGGCCCTTCATGGCAAACATGCCTTGTGGACGTTTTTGAATAAACACAATTATGAAAACAAGCACCGCAATTTTGGCCAAAACAGCACCAGCCCAGTCCTCTATGAATTTATTGAGGACGCCCAAACTAAGCGCTGCATACACCGTTCCTGCGAGCTGACCAACGCCGCCAAGCACCACCACCATGAACGAATCAACGATGTAGTTTTGTCCCAAGTCAGGACCCACGTTGCCAATTTGGCTGAGTGCACAACCCGCCAAACCCGCCACGCCAGAACCCAGTGCAAAGGCGTAGGTGTCAATGCGTGCGGTGTTGACACCCATGCAAGCGGCTATGGGGCGGTTTTGTGTCACACCTCTGACGAACAAACCCATGCGTGTTTTTGAGATGACCCACGCCACGCCAGCCAGCACCGCCAGCGCGAACCCGACAATCACAATGCGGTTCCACGGCAGGCTCAGGTTACCCATGAGCAAGACGTTGCCACTCATCCATGAAGGATTTTCAACACCCACATTTTGGGCCCCAAATAATGTACGAACAGTCTGCATCAGCACCAAGCTGATACCCCACGTTGCCAACAAAGTCTCCAGTGGCCTGCCGTATAAATAACGAATAACGGTGCGCTCCATCACCACACCAACCAATGCGGCAACCAAAAACGCGATGGGCACTGCTGCCACTAAATAGGCGTCGAAATACTGAGGCAACTGCTGTTTAAAAATGGTTTGTATCCACCACGTTGCATAGGCGCCAACCATGATGAGCTCACCATGGGCCATGTTGATCACACCCATGAGGCCATAAGTGATGGCCAAGCCCAGTGCAGCCAGCAACAATATGGAACCCAAGCTGATACCCGTGAACAACTCCGCCAATGCACGGCTGATGGCGAGAGCCCGATCAACCGCGGCCAACGAGCTTTTTAATGCGGCTTGTACACCTGCATCGGTCTCAATAGCTTGGCGCTGCATCAGCAGAGGGCGCACCACTGGGCGCTTGGCCTCACCTAGCTTGTGGGCCGCAGCCAGACGCACAGCAGGATCATCGCTTGCCAGCGCCACAGCAGCCACGCTAAGCGCCAGTATTTGTTCAGTCTCGAGGGCTAGCCCGGGCTGACCGAGCGCTTTTTGCAACAACGCAATGGGCGCGTCTTCGGGGCTGTCAAAGGCTGCGCGCTGCAAGCTTCTTGCTGCTTGCAATTGACGCTGTGGATCGGCGCCGACGATATCAAGCCCAGCCAAGGCGATCTCTAGCGCACCGCGTAAGCGGTTGTTGACCATCACCTCTTCCATCTCAGAAGTAACCGCGACAACTTGGGCATTCAGCGCGTCTTGCAGGACAGTGTCATTCAGGATGAACACGCGTCCGTTGTATATGCGCAGACGTTCTTGCGCCATGGCGCGAATGACGCCATGCGCCACGGTATCGTCGCCAGAGGCCAACCTCTGTAAAACGGCAATTCTGTCGCCACTGTCACCATCGACCAAAGCCAATGCATCGGCTTGAGTCAACGCATGAGCGGCACCACTGGTGCACACAACCAATGCGTACGCGGCGCACTTGAGCCACGCGAACAATGCTTTATGCATACGATTCTCTTTAATTGAACTAGTTAAAATGGGGTACCCGGTTTGGATACCCCTGACATTCAAATTACTTAGACATAGGCACGTTTGCTTTGCCTTTGTTTTCTACGATGTAGTCACTCCAAGGATCCGCAATGACCGGGCCTTTGGTCTTCCACACCACACTGAACTGGCCATCCGCCTTGATTTCGCCTATAAACACTGGCTTATGAAGGTGGTGATTTTTCGCGTCCATGGTGCTCATAAATCCGCCAGGCGCTGGAAACGTTTGTCCAGCCATGGCCGCAACCACCTTGTCTGTGTCTGTGCTGCCAGCTTTGGTGACAGCTTGCGCCCACATGTTCAAACCGATATAAGTGGCTTCCATGGGATCGTTGGTCAACGGCTTGTCTTTATGACCTGGTAAGTTGTTGGCCTTGGCGTAGTTGGCCCACTTGGTTTTGAAGGCGTCATTGCTTGGGTTCTTGATGGACATGAAGTAATTCCATGCGGCCAAATGGCCTACCAATGGCTTGGTGTCGACACCGCGCAAATCTTCTTCACCTACTGAGAATGCCACCACTGGCACATCACTAGCCTTCAGACCAGCGTTGCCAAGCTCCTTGTAAAAAGGAACGTTGGAGTCACCATTGATGGTGGATACAACAGCTGTTTTCTTGCCTTCAGCTGCGAATTTTTTGATTTTTGCAATGATAGTTTGGTAGTCAGAATGCCCAAACGGTGTGTACTCCTCCATGATGTCTGCGTCGGCCACACCTTTTGACTTCAAGAACGAGCGCAAAATTTTATTGGTTGTGCGTGGGTACACATAGTCAGTGCCTAGCAGCACAAAGCGCTTGGCGTAGCCGCCGTCTTTGCTCATCAGGTACTCAACAGCAGGTATGGCTTGCTGGTTGGGCGCTGCACCTGTGTAAAACACATTCTTAGACAGCTCCTCACCCTCGTACTGAACAGGGTAAAACAACAAGCTGTTTTTTTCTTCAAACACAGGCAGCACCGATTTGCGCGATACCGATGTCCAGCAACCAAACACCACAGCCACTTTGTCTTGGTCTATGAGCTGTTTGGCTTTTTCAGCAAACAGCGGCCAATTGGACGCAGGGTCGACCACCACAGGCTCCAGCTGCTTGCCGAGTAAACCACCTTTGGCATTGATTTCGGCAATGGTCATCAGGACTGTGTCTTTGAGCACAGATTCAGAAATAGCCATGGTGCCAGACAAGCTGTGCAACACGCCAATCTTGATGGTGTCGGCTGCAAATGCTTGGGGAATAACCGCAAAGGAGCCGACGGCCAAAGCGGCGGCAATTGCGAGGGTTTTCAAATTTCTGCGGCGATTCATCATGGGGTTCATTCCAGTCATTAAAGGGTTGTTGCAGGCTAGATATATCTAGCAGCTGCTACCTCTAATGCAAAGCGCGTGCCATGTGCTGCGATGCAACACATTACGTACATTGTGTGCATACATGGGCTTTTACTGTGCAGCTTCAGACCCTTTTGAATTGGCGATGCACCAAACAAGTGTGGTGTCTGCCTCTTACTGGTGCGTCACCATAGATGGTGTTGTACACGTGTGCCGCAGACAATTGGCGTAGATTCAGTCCGCGCTTAGGCGTCTTTCACACACTTGGCTTGCGTTTGGATGTGTACTTCGCGCCCCATAATTTCCAGCAGTATTAGCACGCGGTCTTGGGCTGATGACTTCACGATGGCTTGAAGACCTTTGAGTGGCCCATCAATCACCTCAACAGCAGTACCGGCCACTAGGCCGTGGGCTACAACCTCGTCTTGGCCAGATATGCGCTTGGCCATCTCCATACTGGCCACCACAACCTCATTGGGCACCGTGGCGGGCTTGCTGGCGAACCTCACCAATTGGCTCACACCCAAGGTGTAACGCACAGGTGCAATGGATTGCTCGTTGGAAGTGGTGCGTAAAAACATGTAACGTGGAAACAATGCCTCCCAACGCTTGCGAGGCAAAACCAGCTCGGGCAGCATCACCACATAGCCTTGACGGCGAAGCTGCTCGCAAGCCTCACGCTCTGCCTTGGGCTTGCTTTGAACCACATGCCAACGTTGCGCATCATCGCCGTAGTCAGGCTCATTGATGGCTGGTTGCGGTTCTACAGGCATGAGGTCTCCATCTCGTTAGCAATTTCAAATCATGTTCGCCTTAGGCCAATTATGAATTCCATTGTGTCAATCTTAAACATCGGTACTGTCGGTTTCAACTGAAACCGCATTCACTTGGTCAATACGCCGTCCGTGGACATGCGTGACTGTAAATAACCACTTATCAATTTTAACCGCGTCTCCAGTGCTCAACAATTCGCCAGACACGTATTGCAGCAGGCCAGCCAAGGTGTTGTAACGGCTTTTAGCCTCATCAGGCCACTCTTCTACTTGAAGGCGAACCTTGACCTCGTTGGCTGGCATGGCGCCGTCAAGCACCCAAGAGCCGTCTGGCTGCTCGGTGGCCCAGGTGTCCAAGGCCTCTTCAGATTTTAACTCGCCAGTGATGGCCTCTAGCAAATCCAAAGGGGCGAGCAAGCCTTGCACCACCCCGTACTCGTCAACCACAAACACCATGCGCATAGCAGCCACTCGGTATTGCTCCAGCAGCTCCATACCATTGAGCGTCTCTGGCACGTACACGGCAGGCAAGGCATGCTGACCCAACAAGGCGTCAGGCTCGCTGTGGCGCAGGCGCAGCATTTCAGCCATGTGCAGCACACCCACCACATCATCTAAACTGCCTTTGCAAATGGGATACCACGAGTGGCCCAATTCGCGCGCTTTTTCCAGACCGGCTTCTACGTCTTGCGATGCATCCAGCCAATGAATATCTGAGCGCGGCAACATAATGGAAGACAACACACGCTTGTCCAAGGCAAATACATTGCGGACCATTTGGTGCTCGTTGACCTCGATCACGCCAGCGCCCAAGCCCTCAGCCAAACTGGCTTGAATTTCTTCTTCTGTCACCACTTGCGACGCTTTGTTGTCGACACGTAACAACCTCAAAACAAAGTGTGTGGTGCTGGACAACAACACCACAAATGGGTGGGCAAACCGCGCCACGATGGTCATGGGAATAGCCACGTAACGGGCAACAGCCTCGGGATACAACTGGCCAATGCGCTTGGGCACCAACTCGCCAAAGACGATGGTCACGAATGTGATGGCGGCCACCACCAAGGCTGTCGCAACAATGGGTGCCGTGGTGTCGGGCATGCCATAGGCCATCAGCGTTTCAGCAACACCGCCACTGAAGGCTGCCTCACCCACAATACCGTTCAAGATACCAATGGACGTGATACCCACTTGAACAGACGACAAAAATGCCGTCGGGTCATCCAGAAGCTTGGCTGCTGCTGCTGCGCCCTTGTCGCCGGCGTCGGCCATGCGCAGCAGGCGGCTTTTTTTACTAGAGGCCAATGCAAGCTCGGACAAGGCAAATGCGCCGTTGAGCAGGGTGAGGAAGAGAATGATTAAGTAGTTCATAGCGTCGATAATGTCGTCATGGCACTGTACATGATTGGCGACATACAAGGCTGCGACTTTGAGTTGTCGCAATTACTTCAACACATTAATTTCTCACCCAGCCGCGACACCTTGTTCGCGCTGGGCGATTTGGTCAACCGCGGACCCCACTCACTGGCCGTGTTGCGCAGGCTACAAGCACTGGGCTCAAGCGCCCAATGCCTGCTGGGCAATCACGACTTGCATTTACTGGCTATAGGCTTGTCGGGTGCCAAACAAAAGCGCCTTGACACGCTGCAAGACATTTTGAATGCGCCAGACCGAGCAGACTTACTGGCCTGGCTGCGCAAGAAACCGTTGGCCATTCACCAGCATGGCTGGCTGATGGTCCATGCTGGCGTATTGGCCCAGTGGACGCTGGCGGAAACGCTGCACGTGGCAGCCCTTGCCAGCGCCACCATTGGGCATGATGACCCACAGGTGTACCAACACTTTTTCAAACACATGTATGGCGACATGCCCAACAGTTGGGCGTCTGGCCTCAACGCCAGCCCACTGGATCAGATACGCCTGAGCGTGAACGCCTTGACACGCATACGGTTGTGCGACGCGCAGGGGCTTATGGACTTTGAGCACAAAGGAGCTGCGCAGCTGGCCCCAGCTGGCCTGATGCCTTGGTTTGACGTACCAGGCAGGGCCACCGACAACGTACGGATTGGTTTTGGACACTGGTCAACCCTTCAGCTGACGCAGGCCACTCAAGTGCCGCTGGGCGGCGTGTTGCCGCTGGATGGCGGTTGTTTATGGGGGGGGTGTCTGCAAGCAGCAGAATTTTTGCCGGGTAGTCCGGATGTGTTGCTGCACCGAGTAGCTTGCCAGGGGGCACAACTGCCAAGCGAATAGCACAGCCGCAACAAGCATTGGCTGTTGACGCGACCTGCGAAAATACGCTCAGTTAACCAGCCTAGCGACTCAACTGAATTCAATCCATTGAGTGGCGCCGGCTTGGGTTACTCCACTACCATTTGAAACAAGGCCGCCACTTTGCGCTTGGGCTTGATGTTAGCGGACAACCCACGTCCACGCGCTGGCTCTGCGGCTTCCCAAGCGGCAGGTGTGCTGTCCGCTTTGGCCTGATAAGGCTGGTCAAACAACGGGTCTTTGCTCATTTGACGCGGAGGCGGTTGGTAGCGCCCTTTCGGATCTTGGCTATCAGCGCGTTTTTCCTTGCCGTCTTCACGGCGCTGTTGCAATCTATGCCCGTCGTTGAGACGCTTGGGCGGACGCTCAGTTACGAAGTCCGCGCCTGGACGAGGGCCCGTGTCAACCGTCTCAACCTCGGCCTTGATATTGATGAGTTTTTCGATGTCGCTGAGCAACCGTGCATCGCTGTTGGATACAAACGAGATGGCCAAACCAGAAGCCCCCGCGCGCCCAGTGCGACCAATGCGGTGAATGTAGTCTTCGGCGTTGTAGGGCAAGTCGATGTTAAACACAGCAGGCACATCCTTGATGTCCAGCCCGCGCGCAGCCACGTCGGTACACACCAACAAATCCACTTCGCCACTCTTGAATGCCTCGAGTGCTTTGAGGCGCTCATCTTGGCTCTTGTCGCCGTGCATGGCTGTGGTGCGAAGACCGTCACGCTCCAATGCTTTGGCCAAACGGGCACACCCTAGTTTGCTGTTAACAAACACAAATGCTTGCGTAACGTTGTGCTGCTTCAGCAAAGCAACCAGCGCATGGCGCTTGTCTTCGCCGCTGGCACTGTAGAAGCGCTGTTCAACATTGGCGGCAGCAGAGTTGGACCTAGCCACCTCGATGGTGACGGGGTCTTGTAGATAACTGCCAGCCAGCTTTTTGATGTCATTTGAGAAGGTAGCAGAAAACAGCAGCGTGGTGCGTTTTTTAGGCAGATGACTCAGGATGCGCTGAAGATCTGGCAAAAAGCCAATGTCCAGCATCCGGTCGGCCTCATCTAACACCACGTACTCAACTTGGTTGAGCACAGCGCTTTTGCCTTCGATGTGGTCGAGCAAACGGCCAGGGGTTGCAACCAACACCTCTACGCCTTTGCGCAACTCAATGATTTGCGGCTTGATATCCATACCGCCGAACACCACCGCACTGCGCAAGTTGGTGAATTCGGCGTATTGTCTGATTTGATCGGCAACTTGGTTGGCCAGCTCACGCGTGGGCAAGAGCACCAAGGCACGCACAGGGTGGCGTGCCGGCGACATGGATGCATTCTCATGCTTGAGCAAGCGTTGCAACAAGGGCAACGAAAAAGCTGCTGTTTTACCAGTGCCCGTTTGGGCCGCCCCCATTACGTCACGGCCTTGCAACACCACTGGGATGGCTTGGGCTTGAATAGGAGTCATTGTTTCGTAGCCCATTTGGGCTACGGCTTTGGCCAACGACGGTGCCAAATTTAGTTCTGAAAAGGATGCTGTCATGTAGCCTAAGATTGTCCCACGTTTAAGCTACGCACGGCTAGACCCTGAACTGCAGTGCCCATGTGCAGGTAAAAATAAGGCACAAATGGGCTTAACTAGAACCAAAGACCCCTATTTTTCAGACTAAAACCGCACATTTGTAGGCTCTGTACCACACCCTGGTGCCACGCCATCATGTCGTACTTGGGGTTTTAAGCCTTGGGCAAGGTCACGCCCACTTGGCCTTGGTACTTGCCACCACGGTCGGCATAGCTCACCTCGCACACCTCGTCGCTTTCAAAGAACAACACTTGGGCACAGCCTTCGCCAGCATATATCTTGGCAGGCAACGGCGTCGTGTTTGAAAACTCCAAGGTCACAAAACCTTCCCACTCTGGCTCAAAAGGAGTGACGTTGACGATGATGCCGCAACGGGCATAGGTGCTTTTACCCAAACAAATGGTCAATACATTGCGTGGAATACGGAAATACTCCAGCGTGCGAGCCAACGCAAAACTGTTGGGCGGGATGATGCAAGAGTCGCCTGCAAAATCCACAAAACTCTTTTCATCAAAATTCTTAGGGTCTACCACTGTGGAGTGGATATTGGTAAACACCTTGAACTCTGGCGCGCAACGAATGTCATAACCGTAACTGCTGGTGCCGTAGCTGATGACTTTTCTGCCATCAACTTCTCGCACTTGGCCTGGCTCAAACGGATCGATCAAGCCCTCGTTCTCAGCCATGCGCCTGATCCATTTGTCACTCTTAATACTCATGTCACATCCTCAGTGTAGATAATTTATATGCTCAGCAATCAGCCAGCATTGTAGGCAAGGCCACATGGGTTTGCTGTATGAGGCGGTCATCGCCCAACACAATCATGGCAAACAACTGCTCGTCTAAGGTCTCACACACGAGGGCCTTGCGCGCCAACATGGGGGTGGCCTTCGGGTTTATGACCACAAAGTCAGCCTCGCACCCAGGTTGCAAATTACCCACCACGCCGGCCAAATCAAGCGCTTGCGCCGCACCAGCCGTGTGCAGCCACCACAAATAACTTGGCGACAGTGTGGTGGCTGCCCGACCCTGGTTGGGCAAGTCCACACGCGCAGTCTCATAGGCGGCGCGCATGGTCCTAAACACATTCATGGACGTGCCACCGCCCACATCGCTGGCCAGACCCATGGCCATGTGGTGTGATTTCCCCGCTGAAAAGTCAAAGAAACCACTGCCTAGAAACGCATTGCTGGTGGGGCAAATAGCAGCTGCCGCGCCGGTCTGCGCCATCAAGTCACGGTCTTGCGCGTCTAGGTAAATACAGTGGGCATAGACCGAGCGCTTGCGCAACAAGCCGTATTGGTTGTAAACCTCTAGGTAGCTGCGCGCTGCGGGATGCTGGCTCGCCACCCACGCGATCTCGTCGTGATTTTCAGCAACGTGCGATTGCACCCAAACGCTGCCGTATTGCTTGGCCAGTTCCCCTGCACCCGCTAACTGCGCGTGTGAAGACGTTGGCACAAACCGCGGCGTAATGGCATAGCCCAAGCGGTCAACGCCGTGCCAACGGTTGATCAACATCTCCGTATCAAGCAAACTTTGCTCGGTGGTGTCACGCACACCATCAGGACAATGTTGATCTTGCAAGCATTTTCCCGTCAGTATGCGCATACCGCGCGCGCGCGCGTTGGTGAACAAGGCCTCTACGGACGTCACGTGCGACGTTGCAAACGCCAGAGATGTGGTCACGCCGTGCCGACACAACTCATCTAAAAAGAAACCCGCACGGCTGGTAGCCCATGTCGGGTCGGCAAACTTGGCCTCTGCTGGAAAGGTGTAGTCCTCAAGCCAAGGCAGCAAGCCAGGCGATGGCGAGCCAATCACGTCTAGCTGCGGGTAGTGAGAATGCAGATCAACAAAACCAGGTGCAAGCCATTTGCCAGGGTAATGGGTGATATCCACATGGGGATAGTCAGGTCTGATCGCGCTAAAAGCACCGCAGGCTAGCACCACATCACACACCACCAACTGTGCTGGGTCTGGCCCCACCACCAACAGGCCATCAGACTGCAAGTGGGCTTGCCCGCGATCATCAAAGTACAAAATATCAGCCCGGTAGCCGCGCACTTGGCTTACTTTGATGTTGGGGTGATGTAACTGAGCAGGACTAACCATGTTGTACCGTCCACTGTGCCATCGCATTGTCAAGCTGCAGCGCATACTGCACGCGCAAGCGGTCGTCTATAAAGCTCGCCTCAAAACTATTGCGTACCAAGGTCAAGACATCTTGCGGCGACAAAGACAAAGCCGTGATGATGGCGGCAAAGTTATCGTTCAAATAACCACCAAAGTAGGCCGGATCGTCGCTGTTGACCATGGCGCACAAGTTGGCATCCAGCATGGTTTTAATCGGGTGTGTGGCCAGGTTTGGCGTGACTTGTAAGGCCATGTTGGACAACGGACACACCGTCAGCGGTATGCGCTCGGCCGCCAGTCGCGCCACCAGCGCCGCGTCCTCCATTGAGCGCACACCGTGGTCAATGCGGTGCACACCCAAGACATCCAGCGCTTGCCACACATACGCCGGCGGACCTTCCTCGCCCGCGTGCGCAACCAGCTTTAATCCCTGCGCCGCAGCTTTTGCAAATACACGGGCAAATTTATCAGGCGGATGGCCTTGCTCGCTAGAGTCCAGTCCCACGCCTACCAAGTGTGCGCGGTAGGGTGCCGCTGCAAGCAACGTGGCAATCGCCTCGTCTTCACTTAAGTGGCGCAAGAAACACAAAATGAGTGCGCTGCTCATGCCCCACTGCGCAGCTGCTTGTTGGCAGGCGCGGTGTATACCCAATATAACGGTACCCATGTCCACACCTCGCACTGTGTGAGACTGCGGGTCAAAAAACAACTCTGTGTGCACCACGTGATCAGCATGGGCACGCTCTAAATACGCCCACGTCATATCAAAAAAATCTTGCTGAGTGATCAGCACTTGGGTGCCGGCGTAGTAGATGTCTAGGAAGCTTTGTAGATTGTCAAAAGCATAAGCCGCCCTCACCTCATCGACCGACTTGTAAGGCAATGCCACGCCGTTTCGAATGGCCAAGGCAAACATCAACTCTGGC
>CALBWZ010000115.1 GCA_937893415.1 uncultured Comamonadaceae bacterium
AGCTTAACGCTGTACGGGCGTGACGATGCCAAAGCTGCGCTAGAGGCATTGGGCGCAAAAGTGTCTGGCTCAGTGAGTAAAAAAACCAGCTATGTGGTGGCAGGTGAGGCCGCTGGCAGCAAACTCGACAAAGCCACTGCAATGGGTGTGACTGTGCTAGATGAGGCTGGTTTGACCGCCTTGCTGGGTGGTTTACACCCACCCCAACGCCCCCAATAAGCCACCTGCGGCCAGCAGCCATAGCAAGTGAACACGGGTGCGCGCTACCAAGTAGGCACACGTCAGTGACAGTGCAGCTGGCGCTAGGCCATCTACCCAGTGCGGGTGGTGAGAGGCCATGATCCACGCGGTAGACAGCAGCAAGGTCATTACCACTGGCGCCAAGCCCAGCTTGAAAGCCTGCACCCAGACGCGGTATTGGTTGCGGTATGCCCAGGCCGCAGCCGAGTAGCTCAGTATCGAAGAGGGCAGCAGCATGGCAAACAAGGCCAGCAGTGCAAAACCGATCGCCAACACCCACGACAGCCACGGCATGGACGCTGTAGCGGCTTGGGCAAATGGTGCGTTCAAGCCCACATACCAGCCCAATAGCGGCACAAACATCATATTGGGGCCAGGGGCGGCTTGTGCCAATGCAATCGAGCTGTTGAACTCGCCAGCGCTCAGCCAAGCACGTTCATCTACCAAGTAGCGGTGCATATCGGGCACCACCGTAATGGCTCCGCCTATGGCCAACAGCGACAGGCTGGTGAAGTGCACCAGCAAGTCCCAGCCGTTGGCCCACACCAGCGCCCACTGATCGCTCATGTGTCAACCTCTGTTGGTACTGTTTTTTTGAGTGCTGTGGCTTGGCGTAACAACCGCCACCAAGCCAGCGCAAAACCGCTGCCCCCCACCAGCACCAACACCCACAGCAGCGGCAGGCGCAGCACAGCGATGCAGACAAAGGTGGTGATGGCCAGCAGCGCGCAGATGCGCCAGCCCAAAATATGGCCTTTCAGGGCTGGCAACAAGCGTATGGCCGCTCCTGCAATCAAGCCAGCACTGACGGCGCTAAAACCTCGCATGGCGCCGATGGCCAAGTCGTGACCGGCCACGTTGGCAACCAGCGCGGCCAGCACCAACACCACAATGGTTGGAAATGTCAGCATGCCTGCCAGCGCCGCCAAGGCACCAGTCCAGCCAAAAAATCGCCCGCCCAACATCATGGACAAGTTCACCACGTTGGGTCCAGGCATAACTTGGGCGACAGACCAGTCGTCTACAAACGCTTGCGGCGTAACCCACTGTTTGCGATCAACCAGTTCGCGTTGAACGATGGCCACCACACCGCCAAAGCCTTGTAGCGCCAAGCGGCTGAATGTCCAAAACAAGTCATGGTGAGAGCTTGGTTGGTTCAGGGCTTCGCCGTTGGTCGAGGGTGTTGTGTTGCTCAATAGGTGGGTGTGTGAGCTACAAGAGTGGCAACAACAGCGTCATCAATGGCAAAGCCCGCGCCGTGCACGTGCGCCAATTCGCCGCAGCGAGCGGCAAACACCGGTACACCCATACTGTAAATAAATTGCGCAGCGCCACCCGTCCATATGGGGAAGCCAATGCCCATGATGGAGCCGATGTTGGCATCGTGTACGTGTTGCAACACGCCCTCATGCAGACAGCGTGCTGTCTCAACGGCTTGCCTGAACAGCAGGCGGTCTTGAATGGCTTGAACACTGGGTTGTACGGCATTGGGTTTGGCAAACAGTGTCTCTAGTTCTGGCCACAGCGTTTTAGGTGCATCTGTGGGGTAGTCGTAAAAACCAGCGCCTGCTGCACGTCCTGAGCGTTTGTGCTCTTTCACCATGCGCTCGACCAACAACTCTCCGGCGTTGGCCTCGTAGGTCTGGCCGTTGGCGGTACAGTCTGCACGGGTTTGGTCTAGCACGGCCACGCTTAGGCTGAGTGCGGTTTCGTCCAAAACAGCCAAAGGCCCAACGGGCATACCGCACTGCATCGCAGCGTTTTCTAGCAACGCAGGTGCGACGCCTTCGCCCAGCATGGCTGCGCCCTCCATGACGTAGGTGGCAAATGTGCGGCTGGTAAAAAAGCCACGTGAATCGTTCACCACAATGGGCAACTTGCCCAGTTGCTGCGCATAGTCAAACGCCAAGGCAATGGCTTGGTCGCTGGTGTGTTGGCCTTTGATGATTTCCACCAGTTTCATTTTGTGCACGGGGCTAAAGAAGTGAATACCAACAAACTGCGTGGCGTCCTTGGAGGCCTGTGCCAAGCCCGAAATGGGCAGGGTAGACGTGTTGGTTGCCATCACGCCACCAGCGGTTAAATGAGGTTCTGCCGCTTGCGTGATGCTGGCCTTCAGCGCTCGGTTTTCAAACACCGCTTCAATAACCAGCTCGCACCCCGCCAGCGAAGCCATGTCAGTCGTGGCCGTGATCAGGCTTAGCGTGGCCTGCGCTTGATCTGCGCTTAAGACGCCTTTGGCAACTTGCGCCTGCAACAAAGTGCCCGTGTGCGCCCGGCCTTGGTCGGCTTTGTCTTGGCTGGTGTCTATCAAGGTGGTGGCAATCCCTTTGCTGGCTTGCGCGTAGGCTATGCCTGCACCCATCATGCCCGCGCCAACAATGCCCACTTTAACCAGTTTCTTCTTACCAATACCGCTCGGGCGGCTTCGCGCGCCTTTGATGGCATTCATGTCAAAGAAGAACGTGTTGATCATGTTGCGCGCCACTGGCGAGGTGATGAGCTTGGCCAGGTAGCGGCTCTCTATGCGCAGTGCGGTGTCTATGTCTACCAAGCTGCCCTCGACCATCGAGGCCAAGGCATAGGCCGGTGCGGGTAACAACCCACGCGTGCGCTTGTGCAGCATGGCGGGCGCAACGCTGAGCGCGTTCGCAATGGCCGGTGTGGCGGCGGTGCCGCCAGGCATGCGGTAGTGTGTGTCGTCAAATGGGTGCTTGGCGTTGGGATTGGCGGCTATCCAAGTCAGAGCCGCGGCTTGCATGTCGGCGTCGGCTCGCTCGCTGGGTTCAACCAGTGTGTGAATCAGGCCTATTGCAAAGCCTTGGCTGGGGTTAAATAGCTGGCCTTCAACCACATAGGGCTGTGCTTTAAGCAAGCCCAACAAGCGCGACATTTTGGTGGCACCACTGGCACCTGGAAACAAGCCCAGTGAGACCTCGGGCAAGCCAAGCAGGGTCTTGGGGTTGTTGATGGCGATGCGGTGGTGGCCTATCAGTGCCACCTCCCAGCCACCACCCAAAGCCGCACCATTGATGCAGCTCACAACCGGTATACCCAAGGTTTCTATGGTTCTAAAACTGTGTTTGATGCGCTGCGTTTCTTCAAACACGCGGGGTGCATCAGCGGGCGTGAGTGCCATGGTGGCACGCAAGTCGGCACCGGCAAAAAAGGTGGTTTTGGTGGAGCGCAATATGACCCCGTCTAGCTCACCCGCGCCATGTTTGGCCTTAACTTGCGCAGCAATACTGTGCAAGTCGTGTTGCCAGGCTTGGCACATGGTGTTGACGGGTGAGTTGGGCTGGTCGAACACAATGTGTGCGATGCGCTGCTCAACGGCTAGTTGAATGTGTGTGGTCATGGGGTCATCCGTGGTTGTTGTATGGCTTGCTGCGCTTGTTGTGCGGGCGGTCGTGATAACCAGGCCTTAGCAGCGTTCAACAATTGTGGCGATGCCCATGCCACCACCCACACACAAAGTGGCCAAGCCGTAGCGCAGTTGGCGTCGGTGCAGCTCGTCAATCAGTGTGCCCAAGATCATGGCGCCAGTGGCACCTAAAGGGTGGCCCATGGCAATTGCCCCACCGTTGACGTTGACACGGTCGTGAGGGACATGCATCTCTTTCATAAAACGCATGGGCACCACTGCAAAGGCTTCGTTCACCTCAAACAAGTCCATGTCTTCAATCCGTAGACCTGCCTTGGCAAGTGCTTTGCGCGCCGCAGGCATGGGGCCAGTGAGCATGATGCTGGGGTCTGCGCCTGACAAACCCACAGACACAATGCGTGCACGTGGGGTCAGTCCGTGGGTTGTACCGGCTTGGGCATTGCCAATGAGCAGCGCTGCTGCGCCGTCCACAATGCCCGATGAGTTGCCGGCGTGGTGTACGTGGTTGATACGCGCCACATGCGGATAGCGTTGCTGTGCAACCGCGTCAAACCCCATAGCCCCTAACTGCGCAAATGCGGCCTTGAGCTTGCCCAAACCCTCTAGCGTGGTATGCGGTTTGATGAACTCGTCATGGGCCAATATCACTTGGCCCACATCATCCATGACCGGTACCAGCGCACCGTCAAAGTAACCCGCGGTGCTGGCTGCGTGCGCACGGCGTTGACTTTCAAGCGCAAATGAGTCGACGTCGTGGCGGCTGAAACCTTCTAGCGTGGCGATCAGGTCTGCGCCAATGCCTTGCGGTACAAACGCAGTCGCTATATTGGTCATGGGGTCTTGTGACCACGCACCGCCATCTGTCCCAATGGGCACGCGGCTCATGCTCTCCACACCGCCGGCAACGACCAAGTCTTCCCAGCCGCTGGCTACCTTTTGCGCGGCCAAGTTAACGGCTTCCAAGCCCGAGGCACAAAAGCGGTTCACCTGGATGCCGCTGGCCGTGAAGTCCCAGCCGGCTTTGAGTGCAGCCACTTTTGGCAGCACCGAGCCTTGTTCGCCAATTGGTGAGACCACGCCCATCACCACGTCGTCAACACAGGCGGTGTCTAAGTCATGGCGCTGCTGCAAGACCCGCAGCAGGCCAGCCAGCAAGTCCACCGGCTTGACCTCATGCAAGCTGCCGTCTTTTTTCCCTTTACCACGGGGGGTACGGATGGCGTCGAATACGAATGCGTCTGTCATATGACCCTCATTGATAGGTTTTAAAGCTTATTTAACCTCGAAAAGGTGGCCGAGCTGGGTCACCAAGTTGACGGTGGTTTTAAGCCATTTAGGTATAAAAGAGTTCAAACACACAAGGAAATACACCGTGATCAAACGAAGCCTGTTCAACGACGACCACTTGGCCTTTAAAGACGCCTTTGCCAAGTTCACTGCCAAAGAAATTGCGCCATTTCATGCACAGTGGGAAGAGCAAGGTTTTGTAGACCGAGACGTATGGCGCAAAGCCGGTGCCAACGGCTATTTGTGCATGAGCATGCCAGAGGCGTTTGGTGGCAGCGATGCCGACAAGTTGTATTCAGTGATCCAGTTTGAAGTGTTGTCCGAGGGCGGCTTTACAGGCGTGGGCTTTGGTTTGCACAACGAGATTGTGGCACCTTACCTGCTGCATTACGGCACACCTGAGCAGCAGCTACGCTATTTGCCCAAGCTGGCCAGCGGTGAGTTGGTAGGTGCCATCGCCATGAGTGAACCTGCCGCAGGCAGTGACTTGCAAGGTATTAAAACCACGGCGACCGCCGAAGACGGCGGCTACGTGATCAATGGCAGCAAAACCTTTATCACCAACGGCTGGCATGCCGACTTGGTGATTGTGGTGGCCAAAACCAACCCATCGGCTGGGGCCAAAGGTACCTCCTTGTTTTTGGTGGAAGCCGGCACACCTGGCTTTGAAAAAGGCCAACGTCTGAAGAAGTTGGGCATGAAAGCCCAAGACACGTCCGAGTTGTTTTTTAAAGATGTGCATGTTGGCCCAGAGCAGTTGCTTGGGGGTGACGCCCAGAAAAACCGTGGCTTTATTTGCCTGATGGAGCAGTTGCCTTGGGAGCGTTTGCAAATTGCAATTTCTGCGGTCGCTGCCTCGCAAGCAGCCATTGACTGGACAGTGGCCTATGTCAAAGAACGCATGGTGTTTGGCCAAGCTGTTGGCAGCTTTCAAAACACCCGCTACGTACTGGCCGACCTGCAAACCAAGGTGCAAGCGGCACGCGTTTTTGTCGACAAGTGCTGTGAGTTGGTGTGTGTGGATGAGCTCGACACGGCCACTGCCAGCATGGCCAAGTCGTGGTGCTCGGATCTGCAGTGCCAAGTCATGGACGAGTGCGTGCAACTCTTTGGTGGCTACGGCTATATGTGGGAGTACCCCATTACCCGTGCCTACGCCGACGCCCGCGTACAACGCATCTACGGCGGCACCAATGAAATCATGAAAGAAGTGATTGCGCGCAGCATGGGGCTGCACGTGCCTAAGCCGTGAAATTGTCACAGGTGGTAGCCGCAGCTTCGCGCTAACGCGACGGCATATCCGCTACAGAAAAGACCAGTCCAATACGCGCATCATCTGGTACTGCGGGTATCTGGGCATTCCAAGCCTCGTAGGCGTCACGCATGGCACGCATGCGCTGCGGCTGACGCTTGGCTTGGTTGGCGCGCTCTCTAGCGTCTGTATCTATGTCAAACAGGTACTCGTAGGTGTCTACTTTGAGGTATTTCCACGAACCCAATCGGTACGCGCGTTGGTCTCGGTGTTTCATGCGCCAAAACATTGGCCGCGCAACAGTGTTGGCAGGTGTGTGCAAGTTGCCCAGCAGTGACTGACCGTCTAGCGGCTGATTTGCAGCGGCTTGCACACCCGCTATGTCTAAAATGGTGGCGCTCCAGTCCATGGTCAAGCAATGCTGTGTGCTGGTTTGACCGGCTGATTGTTTGAGGCCCTCAGGCCAGTGTGCAATGTAAGGTACACGGATGCCACCCTCTGTCAAATCCATCTTTCCGCCCACCAACGGCCAGTTGTCAGAAAAGCGTTCGCCGCCGTTGTCGCTGGTAAAGATGATCAGTGTGTTGTCAAACTGGTTGGTGTCTTTGAGTGCTTGAACAACCCAACCAATGCCTTCATCCATTTCCCGAATCATGGTTTGGTAGGTTTCAACATTGCCACCGTCTAGGTGGGAAATATCATTTGCTATCTCTGGGTCTATGCCGCCTTGTGCGCGCGTCTCCCATGGCCAGTGCGGCGCTGTGTAGTGAAGGCTCAAGAAGAACGGCTGCGTCTCCTTGGCGCGCTGGTGTACGTAGTCAACCGCGCGGTTAGACAACAAATCTGTGAGGTAGCCTGGCTCATCGTAGGGCTGGCCATCCAGCTCTAAGTCAGACGCCTCGCCTCGCGCGTTGTGGCTGTAGTAGCTCACACCACCAGACATAGGGCCAAAGTGGTGCATGTAGCCGCTTTTTTCGGGTCCGAAGTGCGGCCTAAAACCCAAGTGCCATTTGCCAATGAGTGCCGTGTGGTAGCCCGCATCTTTAAGCATGCCTGGTAATGTGGCGAGGTGCGGAAACAAACCCAGCTCTTGACTGCCGTGTGCATTCCCTGCCATTGGCTCCTCGCTGGCACCGCGCACCCAATATTGGTAACACGCGGTCATCAGTGCAAAGCGAGTGGGTGAACACACGGGGGAGTTGGCATAGCCGTTGGTGAAGCGCACACCAGCGCTGGCCAATTGGTCTAGGCAGAGCGAGGTGTTGGCCCGTGAGCCATAACAGCCTAAGTCGGCATAGCCCAAGTCGTCGGCCACAATAAATATGAAGTTGGTTTTACTGGTGTGTGTCATGGGTGTTGTTTGTTCTGTTTAATTGGCTGTGGTACCAACCGGTGCGCCATCAACAGCGCAGCGCCCAGTGCAAAGCCGCCATAGTCGTACAAAGCAAGAGGCGCTAGCAGCAACACGGCTGCCACCAGGCGCAATGCAATAGACAGGGAACCCAGTGATCGCAACTCCCAGCGCGACAAGGCCGTTGCGACCAAGTACATGGCCAACACCAGCTTGGTTATCAAGTAGATGTAAGACGGCCATGTAAACTGCCCGCCTGCTTGCACTACCGTCAACAGCAGTGGGTTGTAGGCAAACGCAAACGGAATAATGAAAATCATCACGCCAATGCGTGAGGCACTCACAGCGGTCTCAATAGGGCCCGACTGAGAAATAGTAGCGGCTGCGTAGGCGGCGATGGCCACGGGCGGGGTGATGGTGGAGGCCACAGCAATCATGAATACAAACATGTGCGCATTCAATGGAGCCAGTCCCAACTGCTGCATAGAGGGTAAGGCGATGGCCGCAACAGTCACGTAAGCGGGCAGTGTGGGCATTCCCATGCCCAACAAAATACAGCCACCCGCCACAACCAGCAGCGCAATAAAGAGTGACTGGTCTAGCAATGTGGACATCAACACACCAAATTTCACTGGCATGCCGGTTGCCGACAACACAGAGATGACAATGGAAATGGCGGCGATGGCGGTGAGCAATTGTGCAAAAGTTTTGCCGCCATTGCTCAACGCCGTTAGCAGCAAGCTAGGTCGGTGACGGATGCTGGGGTTGATGATCGACAGCGGAAACAGCATGGCAATAGCGGCCATGGATGCCCCTGCAGGCGACCAACCGCCAATGAGCATGACCACAATCAGCCCCAGCGGTCCAAACACAAGTACCAAGTTGAGGAAGTCTTGGCGGCTTGGCTTGGCCAGTTCTGCATCGGAGTTTTGGGGCTTGATGCCTTCGCGCCTAGCTTCAAAAATAATCATCAAAAACAGGCTGGCGTAAAACGCCATGGCGGGCACCAGCACGGCCACCACCACGGTCAGGTAAGACACACCCACATAGTCAGCCATAACCAAGGCTGCCGCGCCCATGATGGGCGGCATGATTTGTCCGCCGGTTGAGGCAGCCGCTTCAACTGCGCCAGCGAATTTGTTTGAAAAGCCTCTGCGTTGAATCATGGGAATAGTGATCACGCCGGTGCCAACCACATTGGCCACAGCACTGCCGGACACAGTTCCAAACAGCCCAGAGGCTAAAACGGCGGCATGTGCTGGACCACCTGCCGTTTTACGCATCATTGAAAAAGCAATGCGTATCATGGACTCGCCAGCCCCTACGCCCTCCAGCAAGGCGCCCAGAACAATGAATGGCAGAACTGTTGAAATAACGATGGAGAACGTGGCTCCCAAAATCCCAGTGTCCAGGCTGTACCACAGGTTTTGTGCCAGCAGTTCGTGTATGTCGCCAGTTACCAAGCGCATAGCCCCAGGCCAATATTCGCCAGTTAGCAAGTAGGCAATACCAGCAATACCAAGCAATGCAACGGGGCCACCCCATAAGCGCCAGCAGAAAAACAGCGAAGCCACGGCAACCGACGTGGCAATGCTGGCCTCGCGCAGGCCAAACAAAAACATGTCTTCGTCGAGTTTGATGCTGACTTGGTAAAAGCTCCAGCAGCTATACAGGATGGCCACCACGGCTGCTACCGACGCCATCTTGACCCACGGCTTGGTGTTGCCCATGGGGTCATCCACCATGGTCAAGCCCACCAGCACAGCACACAGAGCGAAGAAGCTGGCGCGAAACATCTCCATGGGGAAAGGACCCAAGCGAAAGTCGCCAATCGCAGGCATGACATTGGCCATACCGTACAACGCGGCCAACAGCCCTAAGGCGGTGATGGCTTGTTGCGTCACCGTGGCCGTAGGTGACCCACTGGTTGAGCTGTTCATAAAGCGGGTGCTGTTAAGTGCCGCCTAGGACATAGGCGAGATGCCTAGATCCTTTCAGACCTAGGCAAGTGAATGGCGTTAGCCGTGAAATTACCGCTAAGCGTTGATGCGTAGACCTCGCCTAGTTGGCTAGCAAGCGTGCAGGAATATCAACGCCAGCCTCCTTGTAGTACTGCACGGCGCCTGGGTGAAGTGGCGCAACAAGACTTGCAAAGCGGTCTTCAGCCCGCAAAATTGCCAACAAACTATTGCCTTTTTTGACTGCGTCAAGTGACTCAAAATAAGTCTTGGTCAGCTTGTAGGCGATCTCTTTGCTGAGGTCTTTTTTGACCATCATGGTCATGATGCTGACCCACGTTGTGATGTCTTGGTCTTTGTTGACTTGATCGGGGTAGGTGTTCGCAGGGATGACCGTGC
>CALBWZ010000116.1 GCA_937893415.1 uncultured Comamonadaceae bacterium
ACCAAAGTCATGCCGACTTGCTCATGATTTGGTCGGCACTGCCCAGCGAGTTGCGCCATTGTGTGCGTCCCATCGCAGCCAAAGACTATTGGACGACCAGCTGGCTTAGGATGTGGGTAACCACCCACGTGTTCAACGCCGTTTACGTGCAACGTACCCGCGGTGAGGACAGCGATGAAGACCCGCTAGCGTCCGTAGTTCAAGCGCTCAGCGCCGGTGACTCCATTATTTTGTTTCCAGAGGGCACGCGTGGCAACGCCGCACTGCCGCAACCGTTTAAGGCAGGCTTGTACAACCTGGCCAAACAGTTCCCCAACGTGGTGTTGGTGCCCGCGTGGATAGACAACATTCAGCGCGTTATGCCCAAGGGCGAGGTCGTACCGGTCCCTGTGTTGTGCTCAGTCTCTTTTGGCAAGCCCATTGCGTTGACACCCGATGAAAACAGACACGGCTTTTTAGAGCGTGCACGCAACGCCGTGATTGCTCTAAAAACCCAATGACCTATTGCGTTGATGACCAAACAACCTGTTGCCCATGACGAGTTTTATTAGAGCACTCAGCGAATCACAGCAAATCGGCCTGATGGTTGTTGTCATTTTCGGTGGGCTCGTTGCGACCCACGCGGTGCTTGTGTGTCGCAGTGCACGCTACCAATCAATTGCTACCAGTTTACGGGCCGATAGGCCACTGCTGAAACGCAGTTGGATCATGGCCTTGGTGTTTGTTCTGTGCTGGATTTTAGGCAGCGCATGGTCAACAGCTTTGTTTTTGGGACTGTCGTTTATCGCGCTGCGTGAATTTATAACTTGGTCGCCTACACGCAGAGCCGACCACCGAAGCTTGATACTGTCATTTTTCATACTGCTGCCTCTGCAATACGCCTTGGTGTGGTGGGGACTGCTTGACGTATTAACCGTGCTAATTCCTGTATACGCCTTTATTGCGCTGCCAGTTTTGGGTGCCAGTCAAGGCGATACAGTGCGTTTTTTAGACAGGAACGCCCAATTGCACTGGGGTGTCATGGTGTGTGTATTTGGTCTCAGTCACGTGCCTGCATTGGTCATCCTTGACTTTGAACATTCGAGCACGCGCAGTTTGTTTTTAGTTATGTTTTTGGTGCTGGTGGTGCAAAGCTGCATGCTGGCCCAGCACTTGGTAGCCAAGCGCTTGGCCAAACACACCTTGCCCAACGGTCTGCGTGTGTTTCAATGGCGACCTTGGCTTGTTGGCATGTTCGTGGGCGGTCTGGTTGGCGCACTCATGGCAGGTATGACGCCCTTTAAACCAGGGGAAGCGCTGGCGATGGCTTGGATTGCGTGTTTGGGTGGCACACTGGGTCATCGCGTTATGGCGGCCATCAAACACGACAAAGTTATTCAACGATGGGGCCGCTTGTCTGGCACCACAGGTGCAACTGGCTTGCTAGACCGCATCGATGCTTTGTGCTTTGCAGCACCCGTTTTTTTACACGCACTGCGTTGGTACTTTGATGTTTAAACAACTTGAGAGCTCCGTAGCATGACACGTATTCTTGGTATTGACCCTGGTCTGCAGTGCACTGGTTTTGGCGTCATCGACTCCCAGGGGCAACACCTAGACTACGTCGCCAGTGGCACCATCAAAACGGGCGCAGCCAGCCAACTCTTGCCTGCACGCTTAAAGATATTGTTTGATGGCATACGCGAAGTGGTGGGCACCTATGGGCCAGAGGTCGCATCTCTTGAAATTGTGTTTGTCAACGTCAACCCACAAGCCAGTCTTATGCTGGGGCAGGCGCGTGGGGCATGTCTGACTGCCTTGGTGTCTAAAGACTTAGAGGTGGCGGAGTACACGGCGTTGCAGATGAAAAAGGCTGTGGTGGGTCACGGCAAAGCAGCCAAACACCAAGTGCAAGAAATGGTGATGCGATTGCTCAAACTACCCGGCTTGCCTGGGCCGGATGCCAGCGATGCGCTGGGGCTGGCCATCATGCATGCACAAGTTGCAAAAACGACCCAAGCCATACAAAAGGTGACCACCACCAATGCAAGAAAAAGCGCCGCATTCAAAGATGGGCGACACTATTAAATGCCAGCAAGGGTGTGTAAAACGGCAACTACAGAACAGACAGATTGGTGCTATATACTGGCTATATGCCAGCCAACTGGCTGCCAAACAAAATAGCAAAAAAACCGAGTCCAACCAGCACAGTCCACTTCAGCACAAGTAGACCAAAGTGTTTGTAGCGCTCCTCTGTTGTCAATGCAAACAGGACAAATGACGCCACACATGTGCCCAATAGCGCAAACATAAGGATTTTAGCAATGATCATGCGTTCGTTTTTCTCATAAGTTACCAAGCTGGCGTGGTTTGTGCAAAGCCAAAGGGGGCCGCTTGGATATCGTCAAAAGTGACAATTTCGTAAGCATCGGGCTGCGCCAACAACGCACGCAGCAACACATTGTTTAAAGCATGGCCCGACCTGAATGCACTGTAGGCGGCCAACAAGGGCTTGCCCACCAAATACAAGTCGCCCATAGCGTCGAGTATTTTGTGCTTCACAAACTCGTCGCTGTATCGCAGGCCGTCAGCGTTGAGAACTTTGACATCGTCCATCACGATGGCGTTGTCTAAGCCGCCGCCCAACGCCAAACCGTTGGCACGCATCATCTCCACATCGCGCGTGAACCCAAAGGTTCGCGCTCTGGCAATGTCACGTGCATATTGCCCACTCCCCAAA
>CALBWZ010000117.1 GCA_937893415.1 uncultured Comamonadaceae bacterium
CACCGGCGGCATCATCGATGGTTTCGCCTAAGAGTTGGTACTGGCCGACGGCGTCAACCCGCATGAGTTGGCTGTGACCACCCGAGACCAACAAAGCGACAAATGGAAACTCTGGGGGGTCTGCGCTCAAGAATGGCGACAGCAAGTGCCCTTCTAAGTGGTGCATGCCCACGCTGGGAATACGCAAGCCCATCGCCATTCCGCTGGCTACGCCCGCACCCACCAGCAAGGCACCCGCCAAGCCTGGCCCTCGGGTAAAGGCCAGCAGGTCTATATCTTGCAAACTGAGCTTGGCCTCTTCTAAGGCCTGCTCGGTCAAGGGCAAAACGCGTTGGATATGGTCGCGGCTGGCCAACTCTGGCACCACACCACCAAAGTCTTGGTGCATGGCAATTTGGCTGTAGAGCGCAGCGCCCAGCAGCACAGGCGTGCCGCTGGCCTGAGCCTGCACCACAGCCACCCCTGTTTCGTCACACGACGACTCAATTCCCAATATGTACATAGCCGTTAAGTGTAGACGGCGCTTAGGGGGTTACTTGCAGAAAAATTGGCCTTATTTCCCAAAGTCATAACCCACGCCACACAATTTCGCTTATGACTTACAACAACTTGCACCACAACCGCAGCCACAACAACGCAGGTCATGTGGCCTTGGTCGGCGCAGGCCCAGGCGACCCAGACCTGCTCACCCTCAAAGCGGTCAAATGCATAGCCCAAGCCGACGTGCTGTTTGTTGACGACTTGGTCAACCCAGACATCTTGGCCCACGCCAAGGCAGGTGCACGGGTGGTGCACGTGGGGAAACGTGGTGGCTGCGCCTCTACACCCCAGCAGTTCATCATCAAGGCCATGATCGCCGCTGCATTACAAGGGGAGCAAGTGGTTCGCTTAAAAGGTGGCGATCCTTTTATTTTTGGACGTGGCGGCGAGGAAGTACAAGCCCTGCAAGCCGCAGGGATTGCGGTGACTGCGGTCAATGGCATCACCTCAGGCTTGGCTGCATTGAGCAGCCTAAACGTTTCGCTCACGCACCGCGATCACGCCCAAGGGGTGGTCTTCGTAACAGGTCATGCGAAACCAGGCACCCAAGGCACTGACTGGGCGGCACTGTCTACAACGGCTTACCAAGCCAAACTCACATTGGTTATTTACATGGGCGTCACCCACGCATCCGACATTCAAACAGCCTTGCTACAAGGATTACCCGTCCACACGCCAGTCGCCTTGATACAGAACGCGACACTGCCAACGCAGCGCCACGCAGTGTGCACATTGGGAGAGTTGACCCGCACCATGCGCGCACAGCGCATTGCCAGTCCAGCCATCATGGTCGTGGGTGATGTCGTGCAAGGTTTGTTGGCAACTGAGGCGTGCTTGCAACAACAACGCCAAGCGGCCTGAGCGGCTCAGACCGCAACCGATCAACCGCGCCAACGGCAGTCGCTTGTCAAGAAAAACCGCAGCCGCACTGCAGGTCATAGCCGTCAGCCTACACTTGCGCTATGAATATTGAATCTGCCTCGGCTGTGGCATCGTTACAAGTGCAGACCCCTTACAAAGACTTCGACACCATCATCATCGGCGCTGGCGCGGCGGGGCTCATGTGCGCTGGGGTGGCAGGGCAACTCGGCCTCAAAGTGTTGTTGTTAGACCACGCTGCCAAAATCGCTGAAAAGATTCGAATTTCTGGCGGTGGGCGGTGCAACTTTACCAACCGTGACTTAGACCCGCGCAACCCACAAACCCACTTTATCAGCGACAACCCGCGTTTTTGCAAGCACGCGTTGGGCAACTACACGCCTGATGATTTCTTGGCGCTGATGGCAAAACACCAACTCACTCACACCGAAAAACACAAAGGCCAGCTGTTTTGTGACCAATCGGCTGGCGCCATCATCACCATGCTGTTGGACGAAGCCAAACAAGGCGGGGTTGACCACCGCCAGGGCATTCAGATCAAGGCTGTCAGCAAACAAGGTGATGTGTATCAAGTGCACACCTCGCAAGGCAGCTTTAGGGCGACCAACTTGGTGGTCGCCACTGGCGGCTTGTCTATTCCAAAAATAGGCGCCACTGATTTTGGCTACGGGCTGGCCAAGCAGTTTGACATGCCACTTATACCGACTCGCCCTGCCTTGGTGCCACTGACCTTTGACGGCAGCGAGTGGACCGCATTTAAAGACTTGGCAGGCGTGGCCCTGCCAGTGCATATACAAGTGACAGGCGCCAGCAATGTCGACAAAACCAGCTTCGATGAGGACTTGCTATTCACCCATAAAGGGTTGAGCGGGCCAGCCATATTACAAATATCAAGCTATTGGCAGCCAGGACTTGATTTGCGCATCAATCTGCACACAGCATCCAATTTAGACGCCAATTTTTCAGGCCTTAAAGCCACGTCGCGCAAACAACTGGGCAACGAACTGGCTGGCCTGCTGCCCGCACGCCTCGCCCATCAGTGGCTGCAAAGCGATGCACAACTGGCCGCCTTGCGGGAGCGACCTATGGTGGACATGCCAGACAAAGCCTTGCGCAAACTGGCTGAGTCCTTGCACCAATGGCGGATCAAGCCCAGCGGCAGCGAAGGCTATGCCAAAGCAGAGGTCACAGCGGGCGGCGTTGATACCCGCGCCTTAGACGCCAAAACCATGCAAGCCAAAGGCCACACGGGCTTGTATTTCATTGGAGAAGTCACCGATGTCACGGGCTGGCTGGGTGGTTATAACTTCCAGTGGGCGTGGGCCAGTGGCTATGCGGCGGCCAAGGCAATGGCAACAGGAACTGTCTAGTTTTTGGCATAACGAGAAAACACGCTTATAATTTAAGGCTTTGCTAGCAAACCCGCGTTACGGCTTGATCCGCCGACGCATAACTTTTGGAATTTCTGCCGTCATGACGACTATCCGTGTAAAAGACAACGAGCCATACGAAGTTGCACTGCGCCGCTTCAAACGTACCATTGAGAAGTTGGGCCTATTAACTGAATTGCGTGCCAACGAGTTCTTCGAAAAGCCAACTACAGAGCGCAAGCGCAAGAAGTCTGCCGCTGTCAAGCGCAACTACAAGCGTATTCGCTCTATGCAGTTACCTAAGAAACTGTTCTAAGCACATCAGCAGCAATCCTTGACGGGTTGCCACTGACAAGGCCCGCTGAAGGACGCTTCAACGGGCTTTTTTTATGTCCTCTGCAATAAGCCTTATTGCCACACCTTGAGCACCACGCCATGAGCCTAAAAGACACCATCATCGCCGACATGAAAGACGCCATGCGCGCCAAAGACGCCCTGCGCTTGGGCACCATTCGTATGCTGTTGGCGGCTGTGAAGCTAAAAGAAATTGACGACCGTGTCGAAGTTGATGACACCATGGCCATAGCCATCGTCGACAAACTGATTAAACAACGCAAAGATTCCATTGAGGCCTATGTCAAAGCCGAGCGTCCAGAATTGGCAGCTATTGAGCAAGCTGAAATAGAAGTATTGAAAGCTTATTTGCCAGCCCGCATGAGTGCGCAAGAGGTAACAAACGCGGTTCAAGCCATCATTGCAGAACTTGGTGCAACAGGCCCTGGCGATATGGGCAAGGTCATGGGGGCTGTCAAAACCCAGTTGGCCGGCAAGGCAGACATGGGACAGGTCTCAGCAGCTGTTAAAGCTGGACTTCAACCGTAAACACGGATTGAAACAGGCCCCTGATTCAGGCCCAGCCTGAATTCTGGCCTGACAGACTAGCAGCAGCAGCCCGTTAAAATCTCATCGGACTCCAGCCACTTCAAGCCACGTTAAAGTGCTCTACCACTGGAGGCTGAGAAAAGAACGGGCCTACGATGGCGCGCCATTGCGGAAACAATGGGCCCTCTCGAAAGCCAACGGTGTGGTCTTCTAAGCTGGCCCAACTGATTTGCAACACGTAGCGATCGGTTGACTCAATACCTTTATGCAAAGTGTGACCCAAAAAACCATTGGCTTTCGCAGCCACAGTTGATATGCCCAACGCTAAGGCTGCTTCAAAAGCGGCGTGTTGGCCAGTATGTATGCGGATATCGGCTAATTCTAAAATCATATGGGTCTCCGGTGAGTGAGTTTGTTTAAGTTTTAAGCGCCAGCGACCTTCATGCGGTCAATCAATACAGAGCCCGCCGTTTTTGCGCCGTGGTTGTAGGTATCAGAGCCTATCGCCTTGATGCCCATGAACATGTCACGCAAGTTGCCAGCAATGGTAATTTCTTCAACGGGAAACTGAATTTCACCTTTATCAACCCAAAAACCAGACGCGCCGCGCGAGTAATCGCCAGTCACGCCGTTGACGCCGTGCCCCATCAAGTCGGTCACAAACAAACCTCTGCCCAGCTTTTTCAACATGGCGACCAAGTCATCACCCGCTTTGGTGGAGCGACTGCGCATGTACAAGTTGTGAGAGCCTCCTGCGTGACCAGTGGTGCGCATACCCAACTTACGCGCCGAGTAACTGCCCAAGAAATAGCCTTGAACCACACCTGCGGTCACCACGTCCCGCGCCTGTACGGTGACGCCCTCATCGTCAAACGGTGAGCTGCCCTTGGCCTTCTGCACGAATGGATCTTCAAAAATGTCAATGTGCTTGGCAAATACTTGCTTGCCCAAGCTGTCCATCAAAAAACTGCTGTTGCGGTACAGTGCGCCGCCACTAATGGCGTGTACAAAACTACCCAACAAACCGCTGGACAATGGCGCTTCAAACAGCACAGGACATTGGGTGGTGGGTATTTTTCGTGCGTGCAAGCGCGACAAGGTGCGCTCAGCCGCGTAGCGCCCAATGGCCTTGGGGTTGGCCAAGTCGGACTGGTCGCGCATGGAGCTGTACCACCCGTCGCGCTGCATGCCGTCGCCTTTGCCAGCAATCACGGATGCGCCAATGGAGTGCCTGGTGCTGGCGTAGCCGCCTGCAAATACACCGTCAATGCCTTGCGAGCCTATCTGACCTTCGCGCATATGGGCCGCGTAAAAGTGCGAATGCTGCGCAGAAACAGACGCGCCTTCGCTGTTGGTAATGAGTTTGCTGGTTCTAAGCGCTGCGTTTTCGCACGTCTTGGCTATCTCGCTGGCCGTTGCGGCGTCGACCGCCCATGGATGAAACAGGTCTAAATCGCGCACTTCACCCACCACATCTTGGGCATCTGGCAAGCCCGCCATCGCATCTTCAGCAGTGAAACGCGCAATGTCGTAGGCTGCCTTGACCGTTTGCTCGATGGCCGCTTTGGAAAAGTCAGACGTGGCTGCATGCCCACGGTGATGACCCAAATAAAGGGTGACACCCAACGACTTGTCGCGGTTGCGTTCAACGTTTTCTAGTTCGCGGTTGCGCACCGAGACGCTCAGGCCGTAGGCCTCAGAGACTTCGGCTACGGCGTCTGCGGCACCTAAACGCTTGGCGGATTGCAGCGTGTCTTGAACCAATTCTTGGAAATGAGACTGCGCAAATTGGAATCCTGCCAACTTGGCATCGACAGGGACTGTTAAGTTTGAGCGCTTAAGCGCCGCGGTTTGTGCAATTTTTTTCATACTGGAAGCTATGATACAGACCAGCGCTCAAGACGTGCGCCAAGCAACAGAAATCCCCATGGCAAGAAAACCCAAAAAAGGCTACTACGTAAACGGACAATTTGTGCCCGAAGGTAGTGAACTCGACATCGAGTTTAAAGCCGAACTCAAAGGCACTTACGACAAATCGAGAACCGATTTGAAGAAAGACAGCGACCAACGCCAACTACTAGGTGTGGCACTCATAGACCTGCGCCCCAAACTTCTAGCTGGACTGGACCTGCCAGAACGGCTGATGTCAGCGCTGAACGACGCCAAGCGCATCCACGAGCATGGCGCGCGCAAGCGCCATCTGCAGCTCATTGGCAAGCTTATGCGATACCTTGAAGAGGATGTTGTTCAAGCTGCTGAAATGGCCTTACAAGAACAACACACCGGCAGCGCCTCAGAAGCAGCCAAGGTACAAGTGGCTGAATATTGGCGAGAACGCCTTATCAGCGCAGACGATGCCGTGACCGAATGGTTTGCGTCACCCGCTGGCGCTGCAACAGGCGATGTTCAGGCTTTTAGAAGCCTGGTTCGTCAGGCCCACAAAGACCTCAGTAAAATGCCAGCCCCTGAAGAAACTGGCGACGGCGAAGCCCCCAAGTTGGTCGCAAAAACCAGCAAGGCATACAAAGAGCTATACCAGCAGGTGCGCTCGGCGCTGGCACTCAAACAAAACGTCGATCAAGACCAAGACCAAAACTAGAACGCACACGATGACAACTGCTATCTTTGAACCCGTAAAAATTGGCATTGTGTCGGTCAGTGACAGGGCCAGCAGCGGCGGCTATGAGGACAAAGGCTTGCCTGCCCTCAAGGCATGGCTAGAGCGCGCACTCAAAAACCCAATCACTTTTGATGCCCATCTCATTCCAGATGAAAAGCCACTGATCAGCCAAACGCTGCTGTCCTGCGTGCACGCAGGTTGCTCGTTGGTATTGACCACTGGCGGCACTGGTCCGGCGCCGCGTGACGTCACGCCTGAGGCAACGCTGGCCATTGGCGACAAGGAAATGCCCGGTTTTGGCGAGCAAATGCGCCATATCAGCTTGCACTTTGTGCCGACCGCCATTTTGTCTCGTCAAGTGGCCGTGATCCGTGGGCACACACTCATCATCAATTTGCCTGGCCAACCCAAGAGCATTACCGAAACGCTAGAAGGTGCGCGCCATGCCGATGGCGCCATGCTGGCGCCAGGTATTTTTGCGGCTGTACCTTACTGCATAGACCTTATTGGCGGGCCTTACTTAGAAACGCACGTCGAGGTGTGCGATGCTTTTAGGCCTAAAAGTGCACGCCGCTGATGCTGGGCTCTAAGCCCGACACACAACGCGACAACACACTGCACGTTGTAGGCGTCATGACAGCGTTGGCGCAGGAAGCAGGTGACCTGATTGCCAGACTGCAGCACACCACCCGCACCCAACTTGCCAAACGCGAATACGTGCACGGTTTTTTAGGCGACCCCACCGACCTTGCCACGCAACAACTGGTGGTGTGTGTGGCACGTGTGGGCAAGGTCGCTGCAGCCTCAACCGCCACCACCCTGATTCAGCACTTTGGCGTCTCCCGCCTGCTGTTTGTAGGCTTGGCAGGCGGCGTTGACGCCGACCACGCCGTGCGTGTGGGCGACTGCGTGGTGGCCACGGAGCTGGCACAGCACGACTTTGACAGTTACCCGTTTTTCCCCCATTTCGTCATTCCCATGCTAGACATCATTCGCATGCCCACAGACGTGTCGTGGTCGCAAACCGTATGGGCTGCCACACAAACAGCGTGCGCAGGCACAACAGCTCAGGTCCATCAAGGACTGGTTGTGAGCGGCGATAGATTCATCAACAGCGCCGATCAAATCAGCGCTCTGTTGACGGATTGGCCAGATGCGATGGCTGTTGAAATGGAGGGGGCTGCAGTGGCGCAAGTGTGTTTTGAGCACGGCACACCCTGCGCCGTGGTGCGTACCATCTCAGACCGTGGCGATGAGCAAGCGCATGCCGATTTTTCAGCATTTTTGAATACAGTCGCAGCACCTAGAGCCAGCGCCTTGTTCAGCGCACTCTTTCCGTCTGGTACTGCCAGCTGAGCCAGCTGCGCCTCACTTCCCCAACATTTGATTGAGCTTGTCGGCCTCGAAAGCACTGACTTTGGCGGCTTGCGCAGGCAACTCAGCGCAATTGGGTTGGTTTTTCTGCATGGTTTCCAACGCCTGCCACAACATCGCAATTTGCTGGTCTTGGCTGGCAGCGCTGTCAATCAGTCCGCGCATAGCCAAGCTCACAGGGTCATCACTTTGCGTTACGCCATAAGCCGAAAAGCCCATTTTTGAAGCCGCGACTTCGCGCTGCGCATCAACTTCAGCGACAATAATTCGTGCGGGATTGCCCACGGCCGTTGCACCGGCTGGTACTGGCTTGGTCACCACAGCGTTGGAGCCCACCCGGGCATCATCGCCCACTTCATAACCACCCAACACCTGCGCACCAGCGCCCACCACGACATTGCGACCAAGCGTTGGGTGGCGCTTGGCGCCTTTGTGCAGCGACGTACCGCCTAACGTAACCCCTTGGTAAATCGTACAACCCTCACCAATCACCGCCGTTTCACCAATCACAACGCCCATGCCGTGATCGATAAACACGCCTGAGGCGATTTGTGCACCAGGGTGAATCTCAATACCTGTCAAGAAACGGCTGAGGTTGGAGACCATGCGTCCCAACCAATACCATTCGCGAATCCACAAGCCATGTGCCAGCCTGTGCAACGACAAGGCATGCAGGCCTGGATAACAAGTGAGCACTTCCAAGCGGCTACGCGCGGCTGGGTCACGCTCCAAAATGCAATCGATATCTTTATGTAGGCGGTCAAACATGGGCAGTGG
>CALBWZ010000118.1 GCA_937893415.1 uncultured Comamonadaceae bacterium
CCCGACGACAGGCCGTATTCGGTGTCGTTGGCCATCATAATGGCCTAGTCGTCGTTGCGAAACGGCATTAACCTAGAACCGGCTACAGGGACTTCCCACGAAGTCAAGCACCGGTTGTCGATTATTTCTTCCTCGGTGACGGTGTTTTCTACATTGGCGTGAAATGAAGCTGCGTTCAAACGAGGAACAGACTGCACATCTACAGACGGTCTTGTTGCACTATGTCGTGCGGACCCAGATACGAACCGCTCAGCGAGACTCCATTCAGTTACCGTCGCCACCGCAATTGGTGCGACATCGGATCTATCGAGTTTGCCCGCTGCCGGTCTGACCTATTGACTGCATCTACGAAATCACGTCTTGCAAGAAAAACCTATCGCCCATTTGATAAAAATGGTTACATGGCAACATCTGCCGAAGCAGGCCTCACACTGACGTGGTTGGCGTCAAAGGGTTTGCCTCTGGCAAACACCGCCCACAAAATGCGCGCATTCTTGTTGGCCAACGCCACCACTGCTTTTTGCCAGCCTGATTTTTCACGTAACCGGTGTGCCCACTTGGAGATGGGGTCATCGCGCTTGTGAGCCGTCATGATTGCGGACTTGGCACCCTGAATCAGCAACATGCGTACATACATGTCACCGCGCTTGGTGATCCCACCCAAATTATTTTTTCCTCCACTGGAATTTTGCCGAGGCGTCAGGCCCAACCAAGCACCCAACTGCGCGCCGTTCTTGAACTGCTTGAAGTCGCCCACAGTAGCCGCCACAGCTGACGCGGTCACCGGACCAATACCCATGAGCTGTGTTGCGGCCTTGGCCTGCTCGTCATCTTTGAGGTGGGCGGCGATGCGCTGGTCACACCATTGAATATGATCATCCAACTCTTTCCACTGACCCTGCGCGCGTTCGATGACCAGGCGGGCGATCCCTGAGAGTTCATTTTCAGCATTTTCGATGATGGTGCTGAGCACTTCACGCAGTGCCTTGGGGCTTTGAGCAAACACCAACCCGAACTCGGCCAACAAGCCGCGAATGCGGTTGATGCAGGCCGTGCGCTCAGTCTTTAAACCTTCGCGTAGCCGGTGCACGCACAGCATACCTTGTTGACTAATCGTCTTGACTGGCACAAAACGCATCGAAGGACGCGAGGCAGCTTCACAAATGGCTGCAGCGTCATTGGCATCGTTCTTCCCGCCTTTGCCTTGCATCCGGTAAGGCGATACCAGATGGGCGGCAATGATGCGCGCATCAAGCCCCAAGGTAAGCAGCCGACGCGCCCAGTGATGGGCACTGGAGCTGGCTTCCATCGCAATCAGACACTTGGCAGGCAGTTGCACACACCATGCGAAAAATTTGTCGCGCGACAATGGCCTGTTTGTCACAACTTTGCCGCCGGCGTCGACAGCGTGAACTTGAATGACATGCTTTGCCAAATCAACACCCAATACACATATTTTACTTTGCCGAAAGTCG
>CALBWZ010000119.1 GCA_937893415.1 uncultured Comamonadaceae bacterium
ACCAAACGCGTGCTTAAAGAGCAGGGTTGTACCGTCGCGGCACGCTAGCTGTTGAATGCGACGTTTGCACTTGCCCTGTCATGACGCTGGTGGTGTTCACACAATTGAACGGACCACCAGCCGTGAAGGACCAGAGGTCAGCGCATTCCAGCGCCAAGGCCTCTACAAGTTAGGCCCTAAAAACACCTTCACCCGCTGCTCGTCCACCCCGCTGCGCTGGGCTAAATCTCGTACTTGGTCTTCGCCAATTTTGCCCACGTTGAAATAGGTGGCGTCGGGATGGGCTAGGTAAAAGCCGCTGACGCTGGCTGCGGGTGTCATGGCTAGGCTATCGGTCAGGGCCATACCAACATCGCCGGCTTGCAGCACCTCGAACATGGCGCGTTTGGCGCTGTGGTCTGGGCAGGCTGGGTAGCCAGGCGCAGGACGAATGCCTTGGTAGGCCTCTTTGATCAGCTCGTCGCTGCTCAGTTGCTCGCCCGGTGCGTAGCCCCACCAGTCTGTTCGCACGCGCTGGTGCATCATCTCGGCCATGGCCTCGGCCAAGCGGTCGGCCAAGGCTTTGATCATGATGGCGTTGTAGTCGTCTTGCGCTGCTTCATAGCCATTGGCGCGTGCGTCTGCGCCAATGCCTGCAGTCACAGCAAACATGCCCACATAGTCCGCGCCTTGTTCGGGCGTGGCGACGAAATCGGCCAAACAGCGGCTGGGTCGCATCACCCCTTCCATCATCTGCTTTTCGGTTTGTTGGCGCAGACCATGCCATGTCATGGCGGTGGTTTGACGGGTTTCGTCTGTGTACAGCGCAATGTCGTCGTCGTTCACACGCTGTGCGGGGTACAGACCAACCACGGCATTGGCTGTGAGCCAACGTCCGTCAACAATCCGCTTCAGCAGCGCTTGTGCGTCCGCAAACACTTGCCGTGCTTGCTCGCCCACCACCTCGTCTTGAAGAATGGCGGGGTATGGTCCAGCCAAGTCCCATGTTTGAAAGAACGGCCCCCAGTCTATAAACGGCACCACGTCGTGCAGGTCTACGCCCTTGAGCAAACGCTTGCCAATGAACTTGGGTACAGCGGGCGTGTAGGTGTCAAAGTCAACTGGTGTGGCGTTGGCTCGGGCCTGTGCCAGCGTCCACATAGGTGTTTGCTTTTTGTTGGCGTGTTGGCTGCGCACGCGCTCGTAGTCAATGTTCAGTTCTTGAATATACGTGGCTTTGTCGTCGCCTAGCAGCCCAGTCGTCACGCTGACGCTGCGAGACGCATCAGGCACATACACCACAGGCCCGCTGTAATGAGGCGCTATTTTTACAGCTGTATGCACACGGCTGGTGGTTGCACCACCAATCAGCAATGGAATTTGTCGCTCACGAAACCACGGGTCTTTTTCCATCTCGCCCGCTACCGCTTGCATTTCTTCTAGGCTTGGTGTGATCAGCCCAGACAAGCCAACAATGTCTGCGTTTTCTTCTTTGGCTTTTTTCAAGATGTCTTGCCATGCCACCATCACACCCATGTTGACCACGTCGTAGTTGTTGCACTGCAGCACCACTGTGACAATATTTTTACCAATGTCGTGGACGTCGCCTTTGACAGTGGCGATCACAATTTTTCCTCTGCTGCGCACATCATTGCCTGCCGCTTCCATGCGCAGCTTTTCTTCTTCAATGTAGGGGACCAAATGCGCTACCGCTTGTTTCATCACGCGTGCACTTTTAACCACTTGCGGCAAAAACATCTTGCCTTCACCAAACAGGTCGCCCACCACATTCATGCCATCCATGAGTGGCCCCTCAATCACGTGCAGCGGCCTACCGCCCCCTGTTGATATGTCTTGCCACACCTCTTCGGTGTCTTCTACGATGAATTCGTTGAGGCCACGCACCAAAGCGTGGCTTAGGCGTTCGCGTATAGGCAGCGCGCGCCATTCGTATTTTTTACTGTCGTCTTTGGCCGCCCCTTTGGCGGATTCAGCGACCTCAATAAGCCGCTCGCCAGCGTCTGGCCGGCGGTTGAGCACCACGTCTTCAGCGCGTTCGCGCAACACGGGCTCCAGCTGGTCGTACACACCCAACATGCCCGCATTGACGATGCCCATATCCATACCGGCCTTCACCGCGTGGTACAAAAAGACGGTGTGAATTGCTTCGCGCACGGGGTCGTTGCCTCTGAAACTAAAGCTCACATTCGACACCCCACCACTTATTTTGGCGCCCGGCAAGTTGGCTTTAATCCAACGCACCGACTCAATAAAGTCGACGGCATAGTTGTTGTGCTCTTCAATGCCCGTGGCAATAGCAAAGATATTGGGGTCAAAAATAATGTCTTCTGCCGGGAAGCCCACCTGGTCAACCAGGACGCGATAAGCACGCTCGCAAATTTCAATTTTCCGCTCATAGGTGTCGGCTTGCCCCTGTTCATCGAAAGCCATCACCACTGCGGCCGCGCCATAGCGCTTGACCAATCTGGCTTGGCGGCAAAACTCTTCAATGCCCTCTTTCATGCTGATGGAGTTGACGATGCTTTTGCCTTGCACGCATTGCAAGCCCGCTTCAATCACACTCCATTTGCTGGAATCAATCATCACGGGTACACGCGCAATGTCTGGCTCACCTGCCATGAGGTTTAAGAACTTCACCATGGCCGCTTGGCTGTCCAACATGGCTTCGTCCATGTTGACGTCCACCACTTGCGCGCCGTTTTCTACTTGCTGGCGCGCGACGGCCAAGGCTTCTTCAAACTGCTCGTTCAAAATGAGGCGTGCAAAGGCTTTAGAGCCAGTCACGTTGGTGCGCTCCCCCACGTTGATAAACAAGGTGCTGGTGCCCACGCTCAGCGGCTCCAAGCCTGAGAGCAGCATGGGCGGCAATGTTTGGACTAACGGTTTGGCTAAGGATTCGTTTGGTTTCACAGCGGGTCTCACCTGATGGCGTACAAGTTCAGGTGAGCGCCGTTGTAGGATCTGCCACCCATCCCATGCATCAGTTGCTGGCCACGTGTGAAGATGTCCGCCGAGCCTGCCACCGCCGTGCCATGTTTCCATGCGGGATGATGCAGCGCTCCTCAGCGGCAAGCCTCCATAATAACCGTTTGCTAGGAAGCCAGTCGTGCGCCAAAGGCTATGAACATCAAGCCCACCACGCTATTGAGCAATGCGCTGAGGCGTTTGCGCTTGGCAAAGGTGTTTGCCAACCTCACCCCGCCCACAATCAACACGCTCAAATACAGCACGCTGACGCACTGCACGATGAGGCCAAGCATTGCAAACGTCACACCCGGATTGGCGTAGGTGGGGTCTACAAACTGCACAAAGAAGGAAATGAAAAAGAATATGGCTTTGGGGTTCAGCAAGCTCACCACCAAGGCTTTGCGGTACACCGCTTTGCTGGTGACCTCTTTGACAGGCTTCAGGTCTTTCACCACGCTGTGCACCACGCCTGGCTGGGTCTGGCTGGTGCGCCAGCCTTGCAAACCGCCCCATAGCAGCTTTAAACCCAGCCACCCCAGGTAAGCGGCACCTGCCCATTTGATGGCGTGAAACACGTGCGGATAAGCATTGAGCACAGACGCTGCGCCAAATATGGTGAGCAGCATCAACACCAGATCACCAGTCACAATGCCCAACGCACCGGCATAGCCCATGCGCAAGCCTGCACGTGTGGCCACAGTCAGCACATACAACGAGTTGGGCCCAGGCAACAACACAATGGCAACCGTGCCAGCTACAAATACGCCTAAATCGGTGATGCCAAACATGGTGTGCGCCTAACAAGCGTTGGAGTGTGTGTTGAGTCGACTCGCCAGTCTAAGGCCAGGCGTGAAGTCGCACGCAGCAGATAAGCGTGCAAGTATGTAAGTAATTTAGGTTGAAAAAATGGCCTTTTACCAGTTGAAATTAGGGTAAGCCTTAGGTATTTGATACTTTTTATTGCGTTTGTTAAGGCCGCCCACGCTAAAATTAGTTTCGGAAATTTTGTATACACAATTAAATACGCACACCATCGCCAACGACAAGCCATGTGAGCACCGCCTTTCTAGGCTGACCAAGACAGATGACAACTTAAGGGGACAGACATGCAATCCAACAACAACAGCGCGCTAAGGAAGGTCTGCATAAGTCAGCCTGCTGTAGGCCAAATCTGAGACAG
>CALBWZ010000120.1 GCA_937893415.1 uncultured Comamonadaceae bacterium
TGCTGCTGGTCGGCAAGTCGGCACATTACACGCGCGACAACCTGCCCCCAGACTTACCGCCCAACACCACCGTACACGCGGATTTGCACGCCTTCGCCGACTACTTGTTGAACACAAGCAAGGTATAAAACTGTCTCTATGTATATGCCTACCCGTTTGAACAAACCCTCTTTCTTAGCCACTTGTGTGGCACTGGTGCGCTCCATTGCACATGCCTTATGGATGGTCGTCACTGTGGTGCCTTGGGCGCTGGTAGTGCTCATGACCGCACCCTTGTTGAGTAGCAATCAAATTTACTGGCTGTGTGCCGGTTGGTTGCGTTTGGCCGTTACAGGTGGGACGGTTATTTTAGGTATTCAAAATCGGGTCACTGGGTACGAAAACCTTCCAACCGAGGTCAATGGCCAAGCTATTCTGCTGTTGAAGCACCAGTCCACATGGGAAACTTTTTCCATGCCAACACTCATGCCTCACCCTTTGGCCTTTGTGTTTAAACGTGAGCTCTTGTACGTTCCGTTTTTTGGTTGGGCCATGGCCCGCATGGACATGATCCACATTGACCGACGCAAACGCTCCCAAGCCTTTGCCAAGGTGGTTGAGCAAGGGCAGCGCTTGTTGGCGCAGGGTACCTGGGTGATCATGTTTCCAGAAGGGACGCGTATAGAGCGCGGGCAGGTAGGGACTTACAAAACAGGCGGCACCAAGCTGGCAATAGAAACGGGAGCACCGGTTATCCCAATAGCTGTCACCTCAGCCAAATGTTGGCCACGTAAGGCGTTTATCAAGTACCCGGGTGTGGTCGATATTGTGATTGGACAACCCATACCCAGCGCTGGCCGCGCGCCTGATGAAATGATGCAGCAAGTGCAAACTTGGATTGAGTCAGAGATGCGCCGCTTAGACCCACAAGCTTACGCTGTTTAATGTGGCGCAAGGCCGTAAGCGCCGTGTCTGAGCAGCTTGGCTTTGACTGGGGAGATGCTTACGCTGGTAAGCCACTCGCGCCAAAGGCTAGCGCGTCCAATCGGCCAACTGCCCCAACAACAGAGCAACCCAAGGTCAAGGCCGGCCCTGTTACACGAGGTGAAAATTTCGATCAGGTTGTGGGACTGGCCAACTGTCAGCACCCGCTGGCCAACCGCCAGTTGCGCCTACCCACTGCGTTGTTGGGCTACCACCTCAAACGGGGCAAGCGTAAAACGGTGGGCATGAGTGTGGGCATAGAAGGGGTGACAGTGAATGCGCCGCGCTGGAGCACCGTGAGCGACATAGACAATGTGTTGTTGGGCAAAGCCGACTGGTTGATAGCCAAGTTACAAGAGATGCAAGCCCGCGGCAAAGAGTTGGCCAGTGCGCATATTACATGGGCCGACGGTGTTGAACTCCCCGTGTTGGGTTGCAAGGTTCAGGTCTCGCTAGACCCTTGTTATCAGTTTGTAAAAAGTGGCTACGCGCTCAAAAACAAAGACCATCAAGATGTCTTGTGGGTCGCCACCGACACTTGGCAATCGCAGGGGCAAGACGTACCAGCTGAGGCCGCATTACACCTATTTGTGGCTTTGCCCCAAGGCGCCACCGCCAAACAAATTCGTGACCTGACACAGGCTTGGCTTATGCGGCTTGCGACACAAGTGTTCACCCAACGTCTAGACCACTTCGCCGCCATCTTGGGTGTGCGCTACACACAGCTCAAGCTGTCAAGCGCCAGCACACGGTGGGGAAGCGCCACCAGCCAAGGGCATATACGTTTAAATTGGAGGCTCATCCACGGCCCATTGTCTGTGGTGGACTATGTGGTGGTGCACGAGCTGTCACACCTGCGCGAAATGAACCATAGCCCACAGTTCTGGGGCACCGTGGCGAGTGTGATGCCTGAATATGAACACCACCGTGACCACCTAAAAAGCCTGCAACTGCCTGTGTGGTAACCGGTTCTGTAAGTTCGTGCAATGGCAGCGTTTGGCTTACAAAGCCTGCCACATCCACACACCGTCTTGCTTGAAGCGGCGCAGTTTTCCTTGGTACCACAGCGTGTGCAAATGCGCCACAGCCTCGCCCATGGCAAATGTGGTTTGGTGCAGGTCAAGCTCGCGTTTAAACAAAACGGGCAATGCCTGGGCGGCATTCATGGGGTGTTCGAAACAGGCTTGCAGCAGTTCAGCCAAGCGTTCGACATGGTGTTGGGTTAACTGGTTGATGCGCTCGTACAGACCTTTAAATGGTTTGCCATGCGAGGGCAATATGAGGACGGTATCTGGCAAGGCGCGCATGCGCTCTAGCGAGTCTAAAAACAGCTGAAGCGGGTTTGATTGCGGCTCGCTGGCGTACACACTGATATTGGTGGAAATGCGCGGCAGCACCATGTCGCCACTAATCAGCACATCTAGGTCTTCGCAGTACAAAGCCATATGTTCTGGCGCGTGTCCGTAGCCCACCATACAGCGCCAATCGCGTTGGCCGATACGCACCACCATGGCGTCTAGCAAGCGTGTGTGTGCTTTGGGTACCGCAGGCACCATGGAGGCGTAGTAGTTTTGACGGGCACGCACTTTGGCCAGGTCGTCAGGCTTGTTCATACCGTGAGACGCAAAAAACTCGGCGGCATCATTGCCACCAAAGCCTGTGCCGCCGGCGCTGCCAATATGAGCCATAGAAAAGTCCAAGCTGCTCATCCACAGTGGGCAAGTGTAATCAGGTGTCGACCAATGGGTAACCAGCCAGTGCGCCAAACCCACATGGTCTGGGTGCATGTGCGTGACCAACACGCGCAGCACGGGCAAGCCGTCTAACTGCGTGTCAAACAAGTGCAACCATTGCTCGCGAGAGCTTGGTGCGTCAATGCAGCAGTCCACAATGGTCCAGCCGTCTGTCAGGGTGCCGTTGACATCTAGGCGATCGCGCAACAGCCACAAATTAATGTGGTTGAGGGCAAATGGCAGCGCCATGCGCACCCACTTGACGCCAGGTGCCACCTCAAGGGCTTGCGTGGTGCTGGGCAAGGTTTCACCCATTGGGTACAGCAAGCGCGCTTCAGCTTCGTTCATATGCTTTGCCTTAAAATATGACGCAGTTGACGTTAACGTCAACGTCAAGTTAACGTCCATTGTAAGAAGACAACCTCAGGACCTATGTCGCCATGGCAGCGCTCACCTACACCATCAGCGATCTCGCTAAAGAGTTCGACTTAACCACCCGTGCCATTCGTTTCTACGAAGACATGGGCTTGTTGCAACCCGAGCGCAGCGGGGCAGGGGCAAGGGTGCGTGTCTACACCGCAAGAGACCGTACCCGTTTAAAGCTCACACTCAGAGCCAAGCGTTTGGGCTTGAGCCTGTCTGACGCCAAGGACATCATTGACACGTATGACAGCCCACGGGACACGGCGCCGCAGTTACAAAAATTCTTACTGGTTCTGTCGCAGCACAAAGAACAGCTTCAAGAGCAGCTCAGCGACTTGCACGCCAATTTAGAAGAGATTAAGGTGCATGAAAAAGAGGCCAAAGCGTTGCTGGCCAAAGTCAAGCCTAACGTGGCTTAAATTCGGCATAATATAGATTGACGTTTACGTAAACGTCAATCAACATATGTGTCGATATGACTTCTACAAACCCCACCATTCGTGTTGGCGCGCCAGCACCGCAACCAACCCCAACTCAGCGGGTGCAAACCAGCTTAGAGCGCCAAGGCATGATGCGTGCTTGGGGTGTTCGCCTAGAGCGTGCCGACGTAGGCATGTGTGAGCTGTACATGCCTTTTTCTGATGCTGTGAGTCAGCAACAAGGCTCATTTCATGGCGGGGCCATGGGCGCATTGGCCGATATAGCTGGTGGTTACGCGGCTTTAACTGTGGCCCCACCCGGTTGCGAAGTCATGACAGCCGAGTACAAAATAAATTTCTTGGCTGCCAAATCAGGTGGCCAATTGCGTGCGGTGGGTACGGTAGTGCGTGCGGGCAAGCGCTTGACCGTTGCGACGGCCGAGGTCACTCATGTGGCGGATGACGGCACCCGCACGGTGTGTGCCCTCATGCAGCAAACCTTGGTAGCTGTGGCAAAGCACTATTAAAGCCCATACAACAACCTTGAAACACAACAACGTGAGGACGCAACCATGAGAACCCTACCTGGCTTGAACTTTTACCTTGGCG
>CALBWZ010000121.1 GCA_937893415.1 uncultured Comamonadaceae bacterium
GCTCTTAAGTCGAGTGCGCTTGTCTCAAAGCCGGCTGGAGACAGTCAAACAACTGATTCCTGTCACGCTGAGGGCTAGCTTACAAGCCGGCAGTGCTGATGAGGGGCAGTGGACGCTGCTGGTCAACTCACCTGCAGTTGCCGCCAAACTCAGGCAGTTACTGCCCAGTTTGCGTCACGCCTTGCGCCAAAAAGAACAAGTTGATGTCGAGGTGCGCATCAAAATCGCACGCCCGACGGCATAAATGGTGCCGAATGTCTGACTCGAACAGACGACCTACCGCTTACAAGGCGGTTGCTCTACCAACTGAGCTAATTCGGCACGATCTGTATTCTACTTCACTCTGCGTAGACCGCCGCCGCCTGGTGGCGGTTTTGGGGAAAAATCGTTGTCGTCTTCGCTGGTTATTGCTTTTTTATCAACAGAAACAGGCGCAACAGAAACCAATGTTGGCCCCTTAGCCGTTGTTGTTGCAATACCAGGCTGTTGGCTGGACGCTACAGCCGTGTCAGCCGATGGGGTTTCGGTAGCTGGGAAAGCCATACCTTGACCGTTTTCACGCGCGTAAATGGCCAACACTCTAGAGATAGGGACAAAAATATCCTGTACCTTGCCACCAAACCTGCCTTTAAAACTCACCATATCGTTGGTCAACTCAAGCCCTTGTGTGGCACCGTAACTGACGTTCAACACTATCTGTGAGTCGCTAACGAAAGCCATGGGTACTTCAACGGTATGGTCAACCGACACGGACAAATAGGGCGTGTAGCCGTTGTGCGAGCACCATTCGTGAATGGCGCGCAACAAATACGGCTTGGTTGTTGGAATGTCGTTGAAGTCCATAACTTTCATAGCAGCAGATACCCGGTAATTTACTTGCGCATGACCTTCTCTGATGGGGTCAGCGCTTCAATGTAAGCAGGGCGAGAAAAAATGCGCTCAGCATATTTCAGCAACGGCGCTGCATTTTTGCTCAACTCAATGCCATACATGTCCAACCGCCACAACAATGGTGCAATTGAAACGTCGAGCATGGAGAAATTGTCGCCCAGCATAAATTTGTTTTTCAAGAAAACTGGTGCCAATTGCGTCAAGCGGTCACGGATGTGGCTACGCGCTTTCTCCATGGCCTTGTCGTTACTTTTAACGCCACGTGTTTCCAAGACAACGACATTGGTAAACAATTCTTTTTCGAAATTCAACAAGAACAAACGAACACGCGCACGCTCAACAGGGTCACCCGGCATCAACTGAGGATGCGGGAAGCGCTCGTCAATGTATTCGTTGATGATGTTTGACTCATACAAAATGAGGTCTCGCTCAACCAATATGGGGACTTGCCCGTAAGGGTTCATTACGGCGATATCTTCTGGTTTGTTGTACAAATCGACATCGCGAATTTCAAAGTCCATGCCTTTTTCAAACAGCACAAAGCGGCAACGGTGTGAAAATGGGCACGTTGTGCCCGAGTACAAAACCATCATAAGAGGAGTCTCCAAAATGAAAGACAGTGGCTGAGCCGATTAGGGTCCCAGTGCCACTGTGTCAGGGGGTGAGGCTTCAGTAGCCTCATCGAAAATTACTTAATGTCTTTCCAGAATGCTGCGTTCAAGCGCCATGCCACGATGGTGAAAATACTCAAGAACAACATCACCCACACACCAAGGCGTACACGTGCGTTTTGGGCGGGTTCGCCCATCCACTCCAGATACGCTACCAAATCGCCTATGGCATTGTCAAATTGAGCTTCGTTTAAGCTGCCGGCAGTTACTTGCTTAAAACCAGTAAAAACTTTAGATGTGTGGCCGTGAGACTCTACTTCTTTGGTCAACATAGCTTGCTCGCCCTGCAGCTGCCACAAGGGGTTGGGCATGGCCACAGCAGGATACGCCGCATTGTTCCAACCAGTCAACGTGTTGCTGTCGCGGTAATAGCTGCGTAGAAATGTGTACAAATAATCAGGACCACTGCCATTTGCACCCGCACGCGAACGCGCAATGACGCTCAAGTCTGGCGGGTTGGCACCAAACCAGGCTTTGGCTTCTGCTGGTGCGATAGTGGCCTGCATCAAGTCACCAGGTTTGTCAGTGATGAAGTTGAGATTCTCCTGAATTTGCTTTTCATTTAAGCCGATATCGGTCATGCGGTTGTAACGCATGTAGGCCGCTGAATGGCAATTCAAACAGTAGTTGGTAAACAACTGCGCGCCACGCTGCAAAGCCGCCATGTCGTTGGTTCGCGATGGTGCCTTATCCCAAGCAATACCACCTGATGCGGCATTGGCTGCACCCACTAAGAATACGCACAAGGCTACTGTGAGAAGAATTTTTTTTAACATGTTATTTGTCTCGTTACCTGCTTAATGCACTTGGAACGTAATACGGTCTGGCACTTCCTTAAAGTTGCCCAAACGGCTCCACCAAGGCATGAGTAGGAAGAAGCCAAAGTACATCAATGTACCTGCCTGCGAAATCCGCTCAAAAATGTATGACGGCGCTTGGATACCCAAATAACCTAAAACAAAAAAGTTGATCACAAAAACCGCATACACAATTTTGTGCCAATCAGGGCGGTAGCGCATTGACTTTACTGGGCTGTGGTCTAACCATGGCAGGAAGAACAGAATCACAACCGCGCCGCCCATCACCACAACACCCCAAAATTTAGCGTCTGTGGCAAGCATGGCTGCAATGGCCAACGCTGCACCTACCAACACACCCGCCTTGGCTTTAACGCTTAATTTAAGTTTGATCGCAGCCAACACAGCGCCCGCGGCAGCTATGCCCATGAGCACGTACATCATTTCGCCAGTGATGGCACGCAACATGGAATAAAAAGGCGTGAAATACCACACAGGTGCAATGTGCGCTGGTGTTTTTAATGGGTCTGCTGGGATGAAATTGTTGTACTCCAAGAAATAGCCACCGAATTCGGGTGCAAAAAATACAATCGCTGAAAAGACCATCAAAAACACCGCCACACCCAGCACGTCATGGACTGTGTAGTAAGGGTGGAATGGGATACCGTCTAAAGGGACGCCATTCTCATCTTTGTATTTTTTAATTTCAACACCGTCTGGGTTGTTGGAGCCCACTTCGTGTAACGCAATAATATGCGCCACAACCAAACCCAGCAAAACCAATGGCACCGCAATAACGTGAAAAGCGAAGAAACGGTTGAGTGTGGCGTCGCCCACTACAAAGTCACCACGAATCAACAAGGCCAAGTCTTCGCCAACAAAAGGTATGGCCGAAAACAGGTTGACGATCACCTGTGCGCCCCAGTAGCTCATCTGGCCCCAGGGTAACAAGTAGCCCATAAAAGCTTCAGCCATCAAACACAAAAAGATGGCGCAGCCAAAAATCCAAACCAGCTCGCGCGGTTTGCGGTAGCTGCCATACAACAAGCCGCGGAACATGTGCAAGTACACGACCACAAAAAACGCTGATGCGCCCGTAGAGTGCATGTAGCGGATCAGCCAGCCCCATGGCACATCGCGCATGATGTACTCGACCGAGGCAAACGCCA
>CALBWZ010000122.1 GCA_937893415.1 uncultured Comamonadaceae bacterium
CAACGAACCCAAATTGGCTGAAGTCTGTGACTTTGGATGGGTATAAAACACCCAGTAGGTGATCGCATTCGTGTTGCACCACGCGGGCATGAAAGCCTGAAACTTGCCGCGTGATGGCTTGTCCGTGCACGTCAAACCCTGTGTAGTGAATGTGCATCCAACGCGGTACCTGGGCACGCATACCTGGCACAGACAAACAGCCCTCCCAGCCCAGTTGTTGTTCATCACCTAGAGGCTTAATGACAGGGTTGATCAGCGTGGTGGCCGGAATAGGCTCTTCGTTTGGGTAGCGCGGGTTCATCTCGCCTGAGCCGAACATGACCACTTGCAGATCCACCCCAATTTGTGGCGCAGCCAAACCCGCTCCATTGGCATGCGCCATGGTGTCGGTCATGTCGACAATAAGTTGGTGCAATGACGGCGTGTCAAAGGTTTGCACCGCTTGTGCCACTTGGTTGAGCCGTGAATCGCCCATTTTTAGTATAGTTTTTATGCTCATAGCGTTTGTTTAGACTGGTATATTTGAGGGTGTCAATGATGACAATAAGGAAACAACAATGGTTAAATTTACCATGCACCAACTGGTTCTTGTGAAAGCTGTATTGACCTGTGCAGCCCTGTTGTTGCCCCTGCCCATCATGGCTCAAACACCCACTATTTTTAAAGACGCCGACCTAGCGATGGGCCAATCTTTGATTAAAAGCAATAACTGTATTGCATGCCACACCCAGCAAGTCGGTGGCGACGGCAGTGGCATATACAGGCCGCTGGGGCGAATCAATACAGCCGGTCTGTTGCGTGGCATGGTCGAACAATGCAACACATCGTTGGGCCTGTCCTTGTTCCCAGAGGAAGTCACAGCCATTGCCGCTGTATTGAACAACACCCACTACAAGTTCACAGATTAAAGGCGTCAGCTGCTAGGCGTGCTGTGGCTGCGTTGGCGCATGGCTTCGTACAAGCACACCCCGCTGGCCACCGATACGTTTAAGCTCTCAACCGCTCCACTCATAGGAATACTGACCAACTCGTCACAGGTTTTACGCGTCAATTGACGCATACCGAGCCCCTCAGCACCCAGTACCAAAGCGACAGGGCCTTTCAAGTCAGTTTGGTAAATGGTATGGTCGGCGTCTTCGCTGGTCCCGATAACCCAAATATTACGCTCTTTAAGCTCATTAAGTGTGCGCGCCAAGTTGGTCACCATAAAGTAAGGCACCGTTTCAGCCGCACCACTGGCCACTTTGGCCACCGTAGCATTGATGCCGGCGGCGTTGTCCTTTGGGGCAATCACTGCCTGCACACCAGCGCCATCTGCCACACGCAAACAAGCGCCTAAATTGTGTGGGTCTGTGACGCCATCCAGCACCAAGATCAGCGGTGTTTTGTCGCTGTCTTTGTCGATACGGTCAAGCAAGTCGTCTAGACTTTTGGCAATTTCGACATCGTGAGCCCGCGCAACAACGCCTTGGTGTCCCATGCTGCCGCAAAGTTTTGACAATCGTGCGCTGTCTGCCTCAATCAAACGAACATCTGCCTCTTTGGTGCGAGAGACGAATTGACGCATGCGCTGATCGCGGCGGCTGGCATCAAAATACACCTCAACAACCGACTTGGGGTCGGTTTTGATACGAACAGTAACGGCGTGAAAGCCAAATAACACTTTAATTGCAGACATATGTGCCTATTATCGCCTGCAAGTGCATGCCGTCTTTACGAGCGCTCCACGACTTTACCTGCTTGCAAACCAATGCGTTGCTGGCACCTAGCGGCGATGGCTCGGTCGTGTGTGACCATCAGCAACGTGGTGCCTTGGTCTTGGTTCAGTTCAAACATCAAGTTCATGACTGCTTCGCCTGTGGCAAAGTCCAAACTACCTGTTGGTTCGTCAGCAACCAGCAACTTGGGGCGCATGACAAACGCTCTGGCCAGAGCCACGCGCTGCTGCTCACCACCAGACATGACCTTGGGGTAATGGCGCAACCTTTCAGACAAGCCAACGCGCTCCAGCATGGCAGTGGCTGCCACGCGGGCATCTTTTCGCCCAGCCAATTCCAACGGCAACATCACATTTTCAAGAGCGCTTAAATGACCTAACAACTGAAAATTTTGAAATACAAAACCCAAGTTCAACGCACGCCAAGCGGCACGTCCGTCCTCGTCCAACGCGAACATATCAGTCCCTGCCAGCATGACTTGGCCGTGGCTTGGGGTATCCAATCCAGCCAAAATAGACAGCAAGGTACTTTTGCCTGAGCCTGATGCACCTACGATAGCCAAGGTCTCACCCGCGTAAACTGTTAAGTCCACGTCACTCAAAATGGATAATGTTCCTGTGGAGTCTGCTACGTCTTTGCCAACGCCTATCGCGCTGAGCACTGGCGTTTGTTGACTGTCTTGCATGTAATTTAATCCCATTTGTAACTCTATTAATATGCACTGTAACCGCCGCCTTGCAGGTACAAGCCCTGTACACACAAGTCCTTGGTCGAATTGGGCCTTTGCTGCCTCTGTCACGTCGTCAATTTTTGTCATAACAATGTTGGTGTTCACACCAGCACGTGCGGCCTCGTCAACTGATGCCTACACGGCCAACACCAGTTCGGCCAAAGCCAGTCTTTCAAGCATAGCAACCCAAGACACAACAGCGACCCGCATATTGATTGTGGGCGACTCAATCAGTGCCGAGTACGGACTTAAGCGTGGCAGCGGTTGGGTCGCATTGTTATCGCAGCGCATCGCGCAACAACGCATTGCTGCCAGCATTATCAATGCCAGTATCAGCGGTGACACCACAGCCGGAGGCCGTTCGCGCTTGGCGAGCTTGCTGCGCAAACACAAACCTGGACTGGTAGTCATTGAGCTGGGGGCAAACGATGCCTTGCGCGGCTTGCCCCTAAACATGACACAGGCCAACCTAACAACCATGGTCAATGTGTCACAAACCTCTGGGGCAAAGGTGCTGTTACTGGGTATGCAGGTCCCCCCCAACTATGGCCAGTTTTATACAGAAGAGTTCACCAACGTATTTGCCAATACAGCCCAGTCAATGGGCGTGTCATTGGTGCCTTTTTTCTTAAACAATGTGGCGAATGCTGCTGATGCTCCTAGGCTGTTTCAAGCTGACCGTATCCATCCCAACGAGTTGGCGCAACCCATCATGCTCAACAACATGTGGCCTGCCCTGATTCGTGAGCTAGCGCGCTAGTCATCTCCTACCCTTATGCCCATACATATCATTGCGCCGGCTGAGGCCCTGGCCCAGTTAGACCAATACCACGCCGTTATTGACGCCCGCAGTCCAGGTGAATTTGCACTAGACGCCATTCCAGGTGCTGCAAATTGGCCTTCTCTGGATGACATGCAGCGCATCACAATTGGCACACTGTACAAACAAACCGGTGGTTTTGAAGCTAAGAAAGCCGGTGCTGTTTTGGTTGCGCGCAACATTGCGACGCATATAGAACAACATCTTTTAGATGCCCCTCGCGGCTGGCAGCCCCTGGTGTATTGCTGGCGGGGTGGCAACCGCAGCGGCTCACTGGCTACGGTTCTGTCTGCCGTAGGTTTTAAGGTGTCCCTGATTGAAGGCGGCTACAAGGCCTTCAGAGCCTTGGTGATGCTGCAAACACCAACGTTGGTTAGCCCACTTCAGCTGCGTGTGGTGGCGGGCCCTACAGGCGTTGGTAAGACTCATGTGCTTCACGCGCTCGAACGCATGGGCGAGCAAATCATTGATTTAGAAGGCATCGCCAAACACCGCAGCTCGGTACTTGGCATCATTCCGGGCACAGACCAGCCCAGTCAAAAAGCATTTGAGACGCAACTGTGGCACAAGCTGCGTAGCCTAGACCCCTCGCGTCCGGTTTACATAGAGTCTGAAAGCAAACGTGTGGGGAACGTCACGGTGCCAGAGTCTTTAATTGCAGCCATGCGCGTCAGCCCTTGTCATTTGCTGACTATGGACAATGCATCGCGTGTGCGTTTGTTGATGCGAGACTATGATTTTTTCGTCAATGACAGCCACTTGTTCGGTGACAGGCTCAATACCTTGGCCACCTTGTTGGGGCGCGATACCATCGAAAAATGGCAACGATTGGCCCATGCTGGCGAGTCAGCACAAGTGGTGAGCCAATTGCTGGGTGGACACTACGACCCGAAATACTTTGAATCAATGGAGCGCAACTTCACGCTGTACCAGCAGGCCCATGCCTTGAGCGTGGTTGACGATTCAATGGCCAGCATTGAAATGGCTGCGCAGCTTATTGTAAAAGCTGATGCCTAATGAACTTTTGGGGTGCTTGAAGCACATGGCTTGAGCCTGAACCTGATCAAGTTTTTGTGGGTGTTGGTCTTGAACATGCCAAGCGGTAGTCATACTCAACACCTACACAAACCGCACACAAACCTTTCTTAAAGCACACACCATTGCTACACGGCAATAGCCATCAAGGCTTGTTCAATATCAGCTTGTAAATCGGCAGCACCTTCAAGGCCTACCGCAAACCTCACTACACTGCCTTCATAAGCCCAAGCGCGACCCTTAAAAGCCGACTGTCCGTACGGCACAACCAAGCTGATAGGCCCGGCCCAGCTGTAGCCCAATTGGAATAACTGCAATGCGTCACAAAAGGCATCGACCTGTGCAGTGGTAAATTGCGACTTGAACACCACAGAGAATAAGCACGCTGCGCCAGAACAGTCACGCCTCCAAGCCGCGTGACCGGGCGAGTTGGGTAATGCGGGATGAAACACCATGTCAAACTCATCGCGGGCACTGGCCCAGTGCACAAGTGCACGGGTAGTCGCATCTTGATGCGCATAGCGCAGTGCCATGCTGGGTAGACCTCGCAACACCAATTCGACGTCATTCGCACCCACAGCGAGCCCCAGGCGCATGTGCGTCATGAGCATCTCGTGATGCAGTTCAGCGCTGCGCGTAATGACTGAGCCCATTAGCACATCACCACCACCACTGGGGTATTTGGTCAGTGCTTGCATAGACACATCGACGCCCAAGTCAAATGGGTTGAAGGCCACGCCCGCGCCCCAAGTGTTGTCCAGTGCGGTGATGATGCTGCGCCCTGCGCCTAATGCAGCCCTGCCCTCGTTGGCCTTGGCCACAACCTGCGTTAAAGCAGGCAAATCTGGAAACTCTAGGGTCACTGAGCCCGGCGCCTCTAACCACACCAAGCGTGTTTTGGATGTGATGCGTGCAGCCAGATCCGCAGGGTTTTGTGCATCAAAGAATTCGCATTGCACGTCCCACTTTTCCAATTCCACGCACGCAAAGTCTTTGCCTGGCCCGTAAGCGTTTTCAGGAATAAGAACATGGTCTCCTGTTTGCAACAACGCCAAATCAACCAATGCAATAGCGGCCAAACCGCTGGGCACCAAGATGCAGTAACGACCGCCCTCAACAGTTGCCAAACGCTCTTCTAAGGTGAACGTGGTGGGCGTGCCGTGCAACCCGTAGGTATACGCAGACTTATCCGTCCAAGTCCTGCTGCGCATGGCGGCAACGTTTGGGAAAATAACGGTAGACGCTTTGTGCACGCCGATGGCTACGCTTTCAAACGAGCTAGGGGCAACATATGGGTGATGAATCAGTTGGGTGCTCAGCGAGGCGCTGGCTTTTAAATGTGTGGTCGCTTTGGCCATAAATCACTTGTCCTAAAAAAAACGGCAGTACGTTAAACGCCTGCCGCTTTTGTGGCATTGCTGAGAATGCCTATTGTGTCAAAGTCTAGATACTAAAGGGTTAAATCTTCCACTTTTCCATCAAATCAGCCACACGCAAGTCGTCGTAAGGCTCAAAGGGCTGGTGTATCCAAGGGTTGGTGGGCAAGAACTCCATGGAGTAGTCAGGTTGGAAAGCTGACACGCCTTTTGTCCACAGAACTGCGCTGCGCAACTCTGTAATAGGCTTGTAGTTGTCACGCAAGGTGTCAATGACGGCTTTCAAGGTGTGGCCTGTATCTGCCAAGTCGTCAACCAGCAAGACACGCCCTGCAATTTCACCTTTTGGCGTGGTGATGTAACGGGCCACATCCAAGTTGCCTTGGACAGTACCCGCACTGGCTCGGTAGGAGCTGGTCGACATGATGGCTAAAGGCTTGTCAAAGATACGTGACAAGATATCGCCTGGGCGCATACCACCTCGGGCCAGACACAAGATGTTGTCAAATTCCCATCCAGACTGATGGATACGAATGGCAAGTTTTTCGATCATGTTGTGGTATTCGTCATACGACACATACAGGTGCTTACCGTCTTCGGTCAACATATTTCAATCCTTTGGGCTGGTGTGGGGTCAAGAAACTGACAAAGAATAGCAGGGGTTGTGCTGGAAATTAAGCTGCTGAGTATGGGTGGTGCAACACAATGGTGTGGTCGCGGTCTGGACTTGTAGACACCATGTGGACTGGAACACCCGTGACCTCTTGGATGCGCATGAGATAGGCTTGGGCGTTGGCGGGCAACAGATTAAAGTCAGTGACGCCAACACTTGAGTCTGTCCAGCCTGGTAGCACTTCGTAAATGGGCTCACAACGCTCGATGTCGTCAGCACCCATGGGCAACAAATCAAGTGTTTCACCATCCAGCTTGTAGCCAACGCACAATTGCAATTCGGTTAAGCCGTCCAACACATCCAGCTTGGTGATGCACAGGCCCGACAAACCATTGACTTGAGCCGAACGCTTGAGCAAGGCTGCATCAAACCAGCCGCAGCGGCGGCTTCGTCCTGTGGTTGTGCCGCGTTCAGCGCCTACGCTAGCCATGTGATAACCGGGTGTGCCTTCAGTTTCCCAATCCAACTCTGTTGGGAATGGGCCGCCTCCGACGCGTGTGCAATAGGCTTTGGTTATGCCTAGAACATAGTGCAACATGCCAGGACCAACACCAGCTCCAGCTGAGGCGTTACCGGCTACACAGTTGCTAGACGTCACAAAGGGGTAGGTGCCGTGGTCTACGTCTAAAAGCGTGCCTTGTGCACCTTCAAACAACAAGCAAGCGCCCTGGAGATGGGCTTCGTTGAGTTCGCGAGAGACATCGCCCACCATAGGCAAAATTTCGGTGGCATGGGCCATAGCCTCATCGTACACAGCATCAAATTGCACCTCACCGTTGGTGATGTAAGGCTTGAGGGCATCCGCCCAATCGAGATCAGCACCGCCTAAAAATGTCGTCAACACGTGGTTGTGCAGCGTCAGCAACTCTTTCAGCTTGGTGGCAAAGCGTTGAGGATGCTTAAGGTCTTGCACGCGCAAGGCCCTGCGTGCGATTTTGTCTTCGTAGGCTGGTCCAATACCACGCCCAGTCGTGCCAATTTTTGCAACACCGGCCTTCTCTTTGGCAGCTTCACGGGCCACGTCAATAGCGGCATGGAAAGGCAAAATCAGGGGGCAGGCCTCGCTGATACGAAGGCGGCTGCGCACATCGATACCTACATGTTCTAAACCACGGATCTCTTCTAGCAATTTACCAGCGGACAACACAACACCGTTTCCGATGTAACAAGTCACGCCGGGGCGCATGATGCCACTTGGAATCAGGTGAAGGGCTGTTTTAACACCATTAATGACCAAGGTGTGCCCAGCGTTGTGCCCCCCTTGAAAGCGCACCACACCTGTAGCAGTTTCAGTCAGCCAATCGACCAGCTTTCCCTTGCCTTCATCACCCCATTGAGTGCCCACCACC
>CALBWZ010000123.1 GCA_937893415.1 uncultured Comamonadaceae bacterium
CTCAAAGCAGTTGCATTTTTATCTCTAAAGGATAACCCCCGTGGCAGATGATTGGACAGGCCATTTCCCATTCGCCCATCATGGCGCTCGCTTTCTCAGCGTGCCCGCTTTAGATACACAAGCATTTGGTGTGTGCGGTATACCGTTTGACGGCGCCGTAACCAATCGCCCTGGTGCGCGCTTTGGCCCTGGCGCCATTCGCCTAGCCAGCCATATGCTGTGCGATGGCGGTCACCCCTACTTTAATGTGTCGCCATTTTCGGTGTTGGGCGACGCCGGCGACATGCGCTTGCCCAACGCCTCGCCATTGGCTGCTGTGCGAGAGCAGATTGAGCAACATGCACACGCCCTAATGAGTCGTCACCACATGGTTTTTTTGGGCGGCGACCATTCGGTTACTTTGGCACTGTTGCGTGCGGCGCACCGTTTGCATGGGCCGCTGGCCTTGGTGCACTTTGACGCGCATTGTGATACTTGGACCAGCCATTTCGGCGAGCCCTCAGGCCACGGCACATGGACTTATGAAGCCATAGCCGAGGGTTTGGTTGACCCGCAGGCAGTGGTGCAAATTGGCATTCGCTCCAGCGGCGATACACAAGCGCGTAACTATGTGGCAGATCAGGGTGGCCTGATCATTGATGCCCGCATGCAGCGCGGCAAAGATGGCGACAGCTTGCAGCCCCTGATAGACCAAGTGGTTGGGCGCATAGGCGATATACCTTGTTACATGACGCTAGATATTGATTGCTTAGACCCAGCCTTTGCGCCAGGCACTGGCACACCTGAGCCCGGTGGCTTGTCGTCCAGCCAATTGCTGACGTGGATTGAAGAGCTCAGTGTGCTCAATACAGTGGCCATGGACTGCGTCGAGGTTGCTCCCGCTTACGACCACGCGCAGCTCACCAGCCATGCCGCGGCCACTGCCGTGTGGACTTACCTCAGCGGCCAAGTTGCCAAGCAACAGGCAGACTAAATACACATGACGGCATTGCTCACATCAGATACCCAGCTCAACCGATTTAGCTATTACGAGGCTAGCGTTAAGCGTGGCCCCGTACTGGCCGCCCTTGCGAGTGACATGCAGACAGACGTGGTGGTGGTGGGTGCAGGCTTTGCGGGCTTGAGCGCTGCTATTGACTTGGCCGCGCAAGGGCTGCGGGTGGTGGTGTTGGAGGCCGATAGGGTTTGCAGCGGCGCATCTGGACGCAATGGAGGCCAAGCCATAGTCGGTTATGCCTGCGGCCAAGGTGAGCTTGAGCGCCAGTTGGGGCGACAAGACGCCCACCATCTGTGGCAATTGTCGTTGGATGCCGTTGACTTGATCGACCAACGCATGGCCGACCACCGCATTGATTGCGACAGACGCCACGGCTATATCTACGTGGCTGATAAAGACCGCAAGGTGGCTGCGCTGCGCGCCGAGGTCACTGCGTTGTCGCGCGACTACGGTTTTGAGTGCAGCTGGTTCGAAGGCGGTGATGTGGGGCATTGGATTGACAGCAAGCGCTATGTAGCTGGCGCGTATGACGACAAGTCTGGGCACTTACACCCGCTTAAATACGGCTTGGGCCTGCTCGCTGCCGCGCAGCGCTTGGGCGTGCAGGTGTTTGAGTACAGTCCAGTGGTGGACTTGGTGCACGGTGCGCGCGCGCACGTTAAAACGCAGCGAGCCACAATAAGCGCAGACTTTGTGGTGCTGGCCGCAAACTGCACCCTGCCCGCGATGGGTCCCCGCGTTGCACCTGGAATTGCGCCACGCATCATGCCAGTCGGCACCTACATGGTGGCAACAGAGCCATTGGATGCGGCGCTGGTGCACAGCCTCATACCCACCCGCTCGGCCGTGTGTGACAACAACTTCGTGCTGGATTACTTTCGGTTTAGTGCAGACAACCGCTTGTTGTTTGGCGGTGAGGTGAGTTACACCACGCACACGCCACGCAACCTGCGGGCGTTCATGCGAAACAAAATGGTGGGTATTTTCCCGCAACTGGGGCAGGCACGCATTGCCTACACCTGGGGCGGTTTTGTAGACATCAGCATGAACCGCGCACCAGACTTCGGTCGCTTGGCCAACAACGTGTATTACTTGCAGGGCTTCAGTGGGCATGGCGTGGCGCTGACTGGCTTGGCAGGGCGGATGGTGTCTCAAGCCATTACCCAGCAGGCCAGCAGTTTTGATGTGTTCGCAAAGCTGCAGCATCGGCATTTTCCTGGGGGTGCGTTGTTGCGCACGCCCACGCTGGCACTGGGCATGTTGTACCACCGGTTACGCGAATGGCTGTAGTGTGTAAGTCTGACGACAGCCAGATTCATCTAAGTCGCCCTGCCCAAGCTGAAATAAATTCAGGTAAAACATTATTAAATATAAGGCGGATTCAAGGACGAAGTGCAACGTTTGAATAACTGAAGGTAGGAGGCTGAGG
>CALBWZ010000124.1 GCA_937893415.1 uncultured Comamonadaceae bacterium
CCCGGGTTTCGAGGAGGCTGTTTGGTTTAAGTTGTTGTGGCCACTGTTGATTGCTCAACCAGTTGCCTGTAGTAGTTAGCCTCTGCTTCTACTGGTGGTATCTTACCAATAGGTTCTAGCAGCCGGGTGTGGTTGTACCAGTGCACCCATTGCAGCGTAGCGAGCTCAACCGATTCGGTCGTCTTCCACGGCCCACGCTTGTGAATCAGCTCTGTTTTGTACAACCCGTTAATGGTCTCTGCCAAGGCGTTGTCGTAGCTGTCGCCTTTGCTGCCCACTGAGGGCTGTATGCCCGCCTGGTTCAGGCGCTCGGTGTATTTGATGCTCACATATTGCGCTCCCCTGTCGGAATGATGAATCAGTTCATGGGCCTGTGGGCGGCGCTCATACAAAGCTTGCTCCAAGGCGTCGACCACAAAGTCCGTTGTCATGCTGCGACTGACCCGCCAGCCCACAATACGCCGTGCAAACACATCCACCACAAAGGCCACATACAACCAGCCTTGCCAAGTGCTCACATACGTGAAGTCTGACACCCACAGTTGGTTGGGGCGCTGCGCTTTAAAGTGGCGATTGACACGGTCTTGTGGACACGGGCGTGCGGGGTCGGCAACGGTGGTGCGTTTGTGCTGGCCACGCCGCGCGCCCTCTAGCCCCAAGCGCTTCATGAGTCGCTCGACCGTGCAGCGGGCCACCGCAATACCTTCTCGGTTCATTTGTGTCCACACTTTATCTGCCCCGTAGACCTGCCAATTGGCATGCCAGACCCGCTGTATATCGGGTATCAATTGCTCGTCGCTTTGGGCTCGTTTACAGCGAAGTTGCGGTTGGCGCTGACGCGCAGCATGACGCCAGTAACAAGATGGGGCCATTTGCAGTGCGCTACAAATGGGCTCGACCCCATAGAGGTGGCGGTGCTGGTCAATAAAACGCTTTAGCTCTTCAAACGGCGGTCGAGCTCCGCTTGTGCGAAAAAAGCGCTGGCCGTCTTCAAAATGTCATTGGCTCGGCGTAGTTCTTTGTTCTCACGCTCAAGCTCTTTGATGCGTTGGGCCTCAGCTGAAGTGACACCAGGGCGCTGGCCGGTATCAATTTGCTCTCGCTTGAGCCACTCTATTAACGTCTCAGGCGTGCAGCCTATCTTGGGTGCGATGGATTGCGCAGCAGCCCACAGCGACGGGTACTCGGAACTGTGCTCTTGCACCATGCGCACTGCACGCTCGCGAACCTCGGGTGAAAAACGATTCGATCTCTTGTTCATAGCTCGGTCCTCTCGGAGTATTTTGCCTCCTCAATACCCTGGCCGATTCATTAATGTACCCGTCTTAAAGTTTCCAACGGTTTCAAACCACTTTATCTGTGATGGTCTGAGGGTAAGGTTGTGTACTTTGAAAAGAAGGTCGCTGCTCCAGATTGGTTGAGTAGTTAGCCAATGAGGGATACAAGGCCTGCCAGTCAAAGTCCGTGAACCGTACTTTCAAATAACCAAGCGCAGCACCAACGGCGATGTCAGCCAAACCAAACTGGTCACCTACCGCAAATTGACGTTTCTCGATCAACCTTGCCAACTCTCTAACTCCTCCCTCGATCTTGTGCACTTGGCGGGCCGTCCATTCTGCACTTGCGTGCTCACCCCGCATGCG
>CALBWZ010000125.1 GCA_937893415.1 uncultured Comamonadaceae bacterium
TGGTTGACCTGCGTAGCAGCTCAGCAACATTTGGGCGCAGCTATGGCATAACGCTGTCTGCAGACAATAAGAAGCAATTGTGGATACCACCAGGTTTTGCGCATGGCTTTTTGGTCACCAGCAAATCGGCAGAGTTTTTATACAAAACCACCGATTACTGGTATCCAGAATTTGAGCGTAGTTTGTTGTGGAGTGACCCAGCGTTGGGAGTAGAGTGGCCAATAGCACAGGGTCAGGAGCCGGTGTTGGCTAAAAAGGATGAGGTCGCGGACTTGCTGAGTCTGGCGGAGGCCTTTGCCTAGCCCCAAGATAGCCCGCTGGCAGCATGTTGGAGACCGCACGGTGGTAGCGCGTGCAACTTGTGGCCGTCTGCAACCAAATTATATTTAACCACGTAGTTTTCAGCCATTTGCACGGCACTGAAATAATTGATAGCTCGTTCATGGCAAGTCGCAGCTGTAAATGTGTGGTCATCTAGATGCTCCTTAACAGCCTCGCTTAGCTTATGCAGGCTTGAGCTGAGCACGCCCACAGAGCTGTCTACTAGTTCAGGAAGTGCGCCATATGGCGTTGCAAATACAGGGCACCCATAAAACAAGCTCTCAATGACTGCTAAGCCAAATGGCTCGTGCCAAGTGACAGGAAAGATTAAGCCGTTGGATTGGTTGAGTAAGTTAAATTTAGTGGATCCACCCACCATGCCGTAAAAACGGGCATGCATGCTGAAAGTGAAACGCAGGCCGCGTTTAAAGTTGAAACGACTGCCTCCCAACACTGCGATAGGTGTGTGGGCGAGTGCTGCCACATCAATTGCGCCGCGGACATTTTTAACGCGCCAAGCCGCTTTACCTAAGAAATGCGTGTGGGTACGCTTAGTCTCCCAGTTTGGTGTTTCATAGTTACGCCAATCTAGGCCGTTTAATACAAATTGGTCTGAGCCATGACGCGCAGCATGGCTACCAGAAACAAAAACAGTATTACGCAGCAGTGGTTTGCCAATTTGCCCATTACCATGCTCGGTTACCAAATAGGGTCTATCAGGCTCTGAACCCGGATGGAATTGGAAGTGCACCACATCGACACCGGCCGGAATTTGCGCTGCCCATGACTTAGTGGGGTCAATAAATTGGATGTGAGCAAAAGGACAGCTTGAGCCTGCAGGCGCTAAAAAGCTAACCTCGTGCCCTAGCTCGGTGAGCGCCAAGCCTAAGTCCCACACTACCCGCTCTGTCCCGCCGTAGGCAAACACTGGAATGGGGGCAACGTTGACCAGCATGATGTGCATTGCTTGCGCCTCGTGTAGCTTTGTTAGCGCTTGTGCAGTTGCTGCATCAGGTCTTTGTCGTATTTCAAAGCGACATACCTAAAGAAGCACTCCAGTGCGATGAAAAAACAAAACAGAAAGCCTTGAGGTCCGCACAGGAACCCACCTTGAAAGATATACAACCGCAGAAAATTAGCCGATCCAGAGGCTAAGCCGCGGAATATGCCGCCGCGTTTTCCAGCCGCCGCACGTTTAGCTGCGCCCAGTTGTGCGTATTGAGCGAGCTTAACCAGGCTGCTGTGTACG
>CALBWZ010000126.1 GCA_937893415.1 uncultured Comamonadaceae bacterium
TTAAGACCCACTGGTACCTCATCGGGCCACTGGTCATGCTGGTTGGGTTGCTATTCGGCGGGTACACACCGCTGTTTGCCGGTACGGTGGGCTTGTTCTTAACCGTGGTGCTCATATTGGGAACTGCCATTGCATTGCGCCTTCCCAAAACGCCTATGCGTGTGGCGTTTTGGTTGGTGATTGGTTTGCTGTGCGGTGGTTTTTTCGAAATAGGTGCAGGCGCACTGCTGGGCACAATTGCCTTGTTGGTCTTTATTTTGTTGGCTATTCGGGATGGTGGCGCGCTGCACGTCAGCATCCAAGCCTTGGCCAATGGTGCCCGTCATGCGCTGCCTGTGGGTGTTGCATGTGCATTGGTGGGTGTGATTATTGGCGTGTTGACCCTCACGGGTGCGGCCACAACGTTTGCAAATGCCATCATCAGTGTGGGTGAAAAGAGTTTGTTCTTGAGTCTGCTGCTGACCATGCTGGTGTGTTTGATTTTGGGCATGGGAATTCCAACTATTCCCAACTACATCATCACCAGTTCGCTGGCAGCACCGGCCTTGTTGGAGCTGGGTGTGCCACTGCTGGTGAGCCACATGTTTGTGTTTTACTTCGGTATTTTGGCCGACCTCACGCCACCGGTTGCGCTGGCCTGTTTTGCAGCCTCTCCGATAGCCAAAGAATCAGGATTGAAAATCAGCCTACAAGCCGTCAAAATTGCCTTTGCAGGCTTTGTCATTCCATTCATGGCGGTCTACTCACCAGCGCTCATGTTGCAAGGCGACCCAAGCATAGTGGCTGTGGCCTACATCATCTTCAAAGCCTTGATCGCCATCGCGTTATGGGGCATGGCAGCCAGCGGGTATTGGCGTGCGCCTATGTCGATTGTCGAGCGTATCTGGGCAGTGGGCGCTGCGGCCATGCTGGTCGTAGCCTTGCCAATTACAGATGAAGTTGGACTTGGCTTGGCGGCTGGCTTCTTGGTTTGGCATGTGTGGCGCACACGGTCTCTCAATAAAATGCTTGCGTGAGCGCAAGCGCAGCGCTGGCAGCGCTTTGCATCAGCAGCGGTGTCTTGAGTGCCGTGGTACCTACCACTGCGTTTGGGTTGCAATGGATGCACTCCATTGAAAAAACCCAGTGGTTCGAGCAGTGGGCCGTGACCCCCCATATGCTTGTGCTGGAGCGTGCCCGTGTTGCCACAAGCGGTGCAGGCATGGACATACCTGACAATGCTGTGTTGGTGGATGGTGTGTATCGTTACGACGTGAACTTAGAGCTACAGCGAGTGACCTTAAGCCACAGTCCCTACACGGCGCAAGCGACGCTGTGCATCGAACAGCGCTGCAAGCCGTTGAGCGACTGGTTACCAGGTTTGCCCGCGATTGCGGCTGTCGAGTTGGCGGCTTGCACCGCCAAACCCTAAACAGACAAGCTGTATAGCTGTGTGCCTCAAGCCCTAGCAGGCACGTACCGGGTCACCTCGCGCAACAGCACAAACTCTTCCGCAGTTGTGGGGTGAACCGCGATGGTGCCGTCAAACTGTGCCTTGGTGGCACCCATGGTCACGGCAATCGCGAGCGCTTGAATAATTTCTGGTGAGTCATCTCCCAACATGTGGACGCCAACCACCTTGTCGCTGGCGTCGTCTACCAACACCTTGATGTAAGTCTTGGTTGTGCCACCTGCAAATGCAACTTTCATAGGCCTAAACTCGGTCTCATAGACGCGCAGGGTTGGGTAGGTCTCAGCAGCGCGTTCTTCAGTCAAGCCCACACTAGACAGCGGCGGCATGGTGAAGGTGGCGGTTGCCACAGAAGCATGGTTAACCGTTTTTTGTGTGCCTGTGTACAGGTTGTCGATCAAGGCACGGCCTTCAGCAATGGCCACAGGTGTCAGCGCCATTCGCCCGGTTACATCGCCTACGGCGTATACATTGGGCACTGACGTTTCGCTCCACTCATTGACTTCAATTGAGCCGTCTTTGCCGGTTTTTACACCAATATTGTCTAGACCAAGGTCTTCCACATTGGGGCTACGCCCAGTGGCATTGAGCACCGCGTCAAACTCGTATGCCATATCACCGGCCAATACCACTGTCGTAACACCTCGCACCTCTACTTTTTTCATACTGCTAGAGGGCATCAAAGTGATACCTTGTGCAACCAGCGCCTCGGCCAACTTGGTGCGCGTGCTGTTGTCAAAGCCGCGCAGTGGCAAATGGTCGCGGTAAAACACCGTCACTTCGCTGCCCAAACCTCGCAAAATACTAGCAAACTCCAAAGCAATGTAGCCAGCACCCAACACGCCTAACCGCTTGGGTACGTGGCGTAAGT
>CALBWZ010000127.1 GCA_937893415.1 uncultured Comamonadaceae bacterium
ACCGCATTGATCTCTGTACCCATGGCGATGTTAATGGTTTAGAAACTGTCGGCTTGTTGGATTAAAAAGTACGTTCACAATACAACTATTTAAAGGTTTTCATATGCCAAAAATGGCTGCTAACTTAACCATGCTGTTTACTGAAGTGCCGTTTATGCAGCGCTTTGAAGCCGCTGCAAAAGCTGGCTTTACCCATGTGGAGTTTTTATTCCCCTACGATTTTGATGCCACTGAACTGCGTGCTCAGCTGGACAAGCATGGTCTCAAGCAAGTGCTTCACAACTTGCCCGCAGGCGACTGGGGTGCCGGCGAGCGCGGTATTGCGTGCCACCCTGACCGTGTGGGCGAATTTGCTGCCGGTCTTAAACGCGCTGTTGCCTACGCAACCACTCTGGGTGTAACGCAGCTCAACTGCTTGGCCGGCATCAAGCCTGCTGGCGTGAGCGATGAGCAAGCGATGGCAACCCTTGTTTCCAACATGCGCGTGGCCGCTGATCAGCTCAAGGCAGCGGGTATCCGTTTGTTGCTGGAACCAATCAATAGCTTTGATATCCCAGGCTTTTTTGTCAATACCACAGCGCAAGGAATTGCGGTGTTGGATGCCGTTGGCAGCGACAACGCTTTTTTGCAATATGACATCTACCACGCCCAGCGCATGGAAGGTGAGTTGGCCAACACCATCGCCAAGTATTTGCCGCGCATAGGCCATATGCAGTTGGCCGATAATCCCGCACGCAATGAACCTGGTACTGGTGAGATCAACTATGCCTTTTTGTTTGCCCATTTGGACGCTCTAGGCTACCAAGGAACAGTGGGCTGTGAGTACAAGCCCAAAGCCTCTACTGAAGCCGGATTGGTTTGGCTTAAGCAGTTTGACGTGCAGTTGTAGGCCTACATGTTTAATTTTTTTACACAAACCTCACAGGAGACAACACCATGACTAAAGGTGGATTGAATATCGGTTTTATTGGCTTGGGCATTATGGGTTCACCCATGGCTCAAAATCTGCAAAAAGCAGGCCATCAGTTGTTTATTTACAGCCGATCAAAAGTTGCAGATGAATTGGTGCAAGGCGGTGCAACCGTGTGCGTCAGCAGCGCAGATGTGGCCAAGCGCGGCGACATCATCATCACCATGCTGCCAGACACACCGCAAGTAGATGAGGTGCTGTTTGGGGATAAAGGCGTGGCTGCTGGCTTGAGTGCTGGTAAGGTGGTTGTGGACATGAGCTCTATTGCGCCATTGGCAACCAAAGAGTTCGCCAAGAAAATTAATGCCTTGGGATGTGACTATTTGGATGCGCCTGTTTCTGGCGGCCAGGTGGGTGCCAAAGCGGCCAGCCTCACCATCATGGTTGGTGGTCCTCAAGCCGCGTTTGACCGCGTGAACCCCCTGTTTGAAGTGATGGGTAAAAACATCACGTTGGTAGGTGGCAATGGCGACGGCCAAACCACCAAAGTGGCCAATCAAATCATTGTTGCGCTCAACATAGAGGCCGTGTCTGAGGCCTTGTTGTTTGCCAGCAAGGCTGGAGCCGACCCCGCCAAAGTTCGTCAAGCGCTGATGGGTGGCTTTGCCGCATCGCGTATTTTGGAGGTGCATGGCGAGCGCATGATTAAGCGCACGTTTAACCCTGGTTTCCGCATAGAACTGCATCAAAAAGACTTGAACTTGGCCTTGCAAGGCGCTAAGGCTATGGGCGTGTCGCTGCCCAACACCGCAGCGACCCAAGAGCTGTTCAACACCTGCGCCGCTCATGGAATGGGTGGTTTAGACCATTCAGCCTTGTGTCGAAGCTTAGAAATCATGTCCAATTACGAGATTGCAACAGCAGAGTAAACACCATGGCCACCGCCACTTCATTGCCAGACTACAACACCCACCCCACTGCCTTTTTAAAAGCCTTGTTTGATGTGGCCGTGGCCAGAGCGCAACCTGCTGACAACATGCAAGGCGTGCTACCTCCCGTGCCAACTGGCAAGACGGTTGTGTTGGGTGCAGGCAAGGCTGCTGGTGCCATGGTGCACGCACTTGAGGCGATGTGGCCAGCGGATGCGCCGTTGTCTGGTTTGGTGATTACGCGGTATGGCCACACACCGCCTCGTCCTGCGGGTCTTGCCCAGCGAATCGAGTTGCTTGAAGCTGCGCACCCTGTGCCCGATCAAGCCGGCATGGATGCGGCCACGCGCATGCTGGCCTTGGCCCACACAGCCGGTGCTGATGACTTGGTGATTTGCCTTGTTTCAGGTGGCGGCTCGTCCTTGCTGACGTTGCCATGTGATGGCTTAAACCTAGGCGACAAGCAGCGCATCAATGCCGCGTTACTCAACAGCGGTGCGGGTATTGCCGACATGAACTGTGTGCGCAAGCACTTGTCCCGTATCAAGGGTGGGCGATTAGGCGCTGCGTGTGCGCCCGCGCATGTGGTCACCATCACCATCAGCGACGTGCCAGGTGACGACGTGGGTGTCATTGCCAGCGGCCCGACTGTGCCAGACGACAGCACGTGTGCGCAAGCCTTGGCGGTATTGCGTCGCCTAGACATTGAGCTGCCACAACCAGTGTGGGAGGCTTTAGAGTCTGGCGCGTTGGAGTCACCTAAACCCGGCGATATTCGTTTTGCTGGTCACCTGGTCCACCTGATTGCAACCCCTTTGCAGTCTTTGCAGGCGGCGGCTCAGGCGGCACGAGCGGCGGGCGTGCGCACGTATGTGTTGGCCGACGACATGGAGGGCGAGTCTCGTTGCGTGGGTCAGGTGCACGCATCCATGGCCAAGGCTGCAGCGCTCGGAATAGGCGCATTTGAGACGCCTTGCGTTATTTTGAGTGGCGGCGAAACAACTGTAACGGTTAACAAAGCCGTCAAGGCCCAAGGTCTGGTTTCCGGCAGGGGCGGTCGGGCGGCTGAGTTTTGCATGGGCTTGGCGCAGGCCCTAGATGGCGCGCCCACCATATGGGCGCTGGCGGCAGACACCGATGGCATCGATGGCGTTGAGAGCAATGCAGGTGCGGTGGTCACACCCACCACGTTGGCAGACGCCAGCCAAGGGGGTGCAGACTTGGCCGATTGTTTGTTTAGGAACGACAGCTATGGCTACTTCAGCGCGGCCAAAGGATTGGTGGTGACTGGGCCTTCGCATACCAATGTGAACGATTTTCGAGCCATATTGGTGCTAGCGGCC
>CALBWZ010000128.1 GCA_937893415.1 uncultured Comamonadaceae bacterium
CATCGCCAATCGCGGCACGCACCACACGTGCACCGCGTCGGCATCATGGGTACACATGACCAACAACTGGGCACCCGTGTGGGTCAGCACACCAATGGCGCTGGCGATATGGCTCTGGCCTAACAAGCTTGGCCCCAGCAAGTCGTCAAGGTGCTGGGGTTTGGCCAATAGCCTTACGCCCACCTCTTCAGTGACGTGAATGACTTTGGCCAAGTGCGCGACTTGAACACCTTGGCGAATGGCGGCGTTGAGTGCGCTGGCATGGGGCGCTTGGTCGTCTAAAGCCAACCAATGCAACGCTAACGCACGGTCAGTTGTTGACGCCTGCAGCTGTAGGCCTGCGCGGGCGAACTGGTCTAACGGTGAGGGCGGGGCCAGGGTTTCCATTGCCGTAGCCTAACGCACGACATGCAGTTTGCGGTATAGCTTGCGAATCAACACTTACAAACATGTCAACTAATTGCGGTTTTAAGCACCATGTCGCGGCCAGCATCGGCCCAGCTACAAGGCAGACTAAGCCTCAGCGAACAAGGCTTTCAAGGCCTCGCCAGGCTCTGGTGCCCGCATAAAAGCCTCGCCAACCAAAAAGCAGTTGATGTTTGCTTGGCGCATGCGGGCAACGTCCTCAGACGTGGCAATGCCCGACTCACACACCAATAATTTATCATCGGGACATTCGGCTTTGGCTTGCAAGCTGACACCCAAGTCCACCTCAAATGTGCGCAGGTTGCGGTTGTTGACACCCAGCAACGGTGTTGCAAGGCGCAGCGCACGCGCCATCTCTGGCATGCCGTGCACCTCCACCAACACGGCCATCCCCAGCTCGTGGGCAATGGCCTCAAAGTCTGCGAGCTGTGCGTCGTCCAAGCAGGCAGCAATCAACAATATGGCATCAGCGCCCATGGCTCTGGCTTCAAATATTTGGTAGGCATGCACCATGAAGTCTTTGCGCAGCACCGGCAAACCACAAGACGCTCTGGCTTGTTTCAGGTAGTCGGCGCTGCCTTGAAAGAAATCTTTGTCTGTGAGTACCGACAAGCATGCCGCGCCATGCTCGGCATAGCTTTGCGCAATATCGGCTGGCTCAAAGGGCTCACGCAACAAACCTTTGGATGGGCTGGCCTTTTTAATCTCGGCAATCACAGCCGATGCGCCACTGGCCATTTTGGCGCGTAAAGCACCTTCAAAATCGCGCACCTGCACCCGGCTGTAAGCGTCGGCCTGCATGGCAGCCATTGACTTGCGTTTCAAAGCCGCCTCGACCTCTAGGTGTTTGACGCTGACAATTTGTTCGAGTATGTCCATGGGGGAGTGTGCCGTTATAGGTTGGTAAGTAACTTATGCCGCAGCGTTACAGAATGTACGCCACTGGTTGAGCTTGTTGAGGGCTGCGCCCGAGGCAATGGCCTGGTCTGCCAGATGGATGCCCGCTTGCATGGTGGGTGCCACGTTGGCCGCGTACAACGCAACCCCTGCATTCAACACCACGATGTCACGCGCAGGCCCAGCCACATTGTCTAGCACGCTGAGCAGCATGTCACGCGAGCCTTCTGGCGTCTCAACTTGCAGTGCACGCAGGCCACTCATGGGCAAGCCAAAATCTTCCGGGTGAATTTGGTATTCGGTGATGTGGCCGTCTTTCAACTCGCCCACCAAGGTGGCCGCACCCAACGACACCTCATCCAAACCGTCTAGCCCGTACACAACGACCGCATGCTCAGCACCCAATCGCTGCAGGGCACGCACCTGAATGCCCACCAAGTCAGGATGGAATACACCCATCAAAATATTGGGCGCTTGCGCAGGGTTGGTCAGCGGTCCCAAAATATTGAATATGGTTTTGCACCCCAGCTCTTTGCGGATAGGCGCGACAAACTTCATGGCGGGGTGGTGATTGGGCGCAAACATAAAGCCAATACCCACCTCTGCAACCCCACGTGCAATGTCAGCAGGCGACAAATTGATATTGATACCCAGGGCCTCCAACACATCGGCACTGCCCGACTTGCTAGACACACTGCGGCCACCGTGTTTGCTGACATTTGCCCCACCTGCTGCTGCCACCAACATGGCGCATGAGCTGATGTTGAAGGTGTGTGAGTTGTCGCCACCGGTGCCCACAATATCCACCAAATGGGTTTTGTTGGGAATGTCTACTTTTTTAGAAAACTCTCGCATAACCTGCGCGGCTGCTGTGATTTCACCAATGGTTTCTTTTTTAACGCGCAAGCCAATGGTCAGGGCTGCCACCAAGGACGGGGACATGTCACCCGTCATGATCAGACGCATCAGGTGCAACATCTCATCATGGAATATTTCACGGTGCTCAATCACGCGTTGAACAGCTTGTTGCGGGGTAATGGGTTGGTGCGCAGGCATATGGACTCTCCTATGTGATGCAAATGCGTAATCAGTATGGTCCTGCACTGGCGGCAGGCCTTGCGGGTGAGGTAGCGGGTGCAGCAACTGGTTGAGGCATCCCTTGGTCAAAGAAGCTTTGGATCGCGGCTAAAACACGGTCAATGCCGTGCTCATTCACCCCCAAATGCGTTACGAAACGCAAACCAATCATGCCCGTACACAATACGCCAAGAGCCTTTAGATGCGCCAGCAACGCATCCGTGTGTTCACCCACATCTGCAAACACAATATTGGTGTCCGCAGATTTGACTGAGATGCCATCTATGGCGTGTATGCCCGCGGCCAAACGCTGCGCCAACACGTGGTCAACGGCCAAGCGCTGCACATGGTGGTCTAGCGCAAAGTGCGCCGCTGCTGCCAACATACCGGATTGTCGCAAACCACCACCGGCCATTTTTCGGACGCGTTTGGCACGTGCAATCAGCGCATGCGAACCGCACAGGGCAGAGCCCATCGGTGCGCCCAAGCCCTTGCTAAAGCACACAGACAAACTGTCGAAGTAATCGGCAATTTCGCGCAAGCGTTCAAACGCCGTTTGTCCGTTAACCGCAGACGCCACTGCCGCATTGAACACGCGCGCACCATCCAAGTGTGTAGCCAAACCCCGACGCGTTGCCAGCGCTGTGGCGTCGCGCAAATAGCCGTTGGGCATCACGCAGCCATTCCAGGTGTTTTCTAAACACAGCAACTTGGTGCGCGCGAAGTGCTGGTCGTCAGGTTTGATAGCGGCCTCGATATCGGACAGCGACAACAAACCCCGCGCATCTTGTGTCAACGGTTGGGGCTGAACGCTGCCAAACACAGCCGCACCGCCGCCCTCATACTTGAAAGTGTGCGCGCTTTGACCCACTATGTACTCATCACCGCGCTGGCAATGCGCCAAAATGCCGCACAAGTTGCTTTGCGTGCCGCTGGGCATAAACAGCGCCGCCTCTTTGCCTGTCAGGTGGGCAATGTGGTCTTGCAAAGCGTTCACGCTGGGGTCGTCGCCAAACACATCGTCACCAAGCGGGGCAGCCATCATGGCCTCGCGCATAGGCTGTGTGGGTTGCGTTACCGTGTCGCTGCGCAGGTCAACGGTTGGCAGAATTGAGGCCATGTGTGCGAGGGCGTTCATGCGCGTGCCAAAAAGTGTTTCAGCATGGCGTGTCCGTGCTCGCTCAGAATCGACTCAGGGTGAAACTGCAACCCCTCCACATCTAGCGTTTTATGGCGCAGCCCCATGATTTCACCATCCTCTGTGTGCGCCGTGACCTCTAAACAGCCGGGCAAGGTAGCCGCCTGCACAGACAGTGAGTGGTAGCGGTTCACCTCAAATTGCCGGGGCAAGTTGGCAAACACACCTTGCTGCGTGGTGGTGATGGTGCTGACCTTGCCATGCATCAACGTTTTGGCGCGTACCACCTCACCGCCAAACGCCGCGCCTATCGCCTGATGGCCTAAACACACGCCCAATACGGGCAGTTTGCCTGCGAAATACTGAATGGCCGCAATTGAAATGCCGGCTTCTTTGGGCGAACAAGGCCCAGGCGAAATCACCAAGCAATCAGGCCCTTGTTCAGCCAACTCCGCCACAGTGATCTCGTCGTTTCTAAACACCCACACGTCGGCGCCCAACTCGCCAAAATACTGCACCAAATTAAAGGTGAAGCTGTCGTAGTTGTCGAGCATGACCAACTTGATGGGGGCTTTCTTGCCGTCAGATCCGTAAGAGCCAGGCGCGGCTGGAAAATGGTTGGGCAGTGCATTCGCTGAAGTTGTCATGGTCGTTTACGCCAGTCCTTGCTCAACCAGCTCAGCAGCACGCAATATGGCGCGGGCTTTGTGCTGTGTTTCCGCCCACTCCATGGCGGGCACCGAGTCGGCCACCACGCCAGCAGCAGCTTGCACATGCAAGATGTTGTCTTTAACGATAGCCGTACGGATGGCAATGGCCACATCCATGTCGCCTGCGTAGCTGATATAGCCGCACGCACCGCCGTAGATGCCGCGCTTGCTCACCTCCAACTCGTCTATCAACTCCATGGCGTGCACCTTGGGCGCACCCGTCAGCGTACCGGCAGGAAAACACGCACGCAACACATCCATGTTGCTGAGACCGTCGCGCAACTGGCCTTCAACGTTGCTCACAATGTGCATGACGTGGCTGTAGCGTTCAACGGCAAAGGACTCTGTGACTTTGACAGAGCCGATATTGGCAATGCGGCCAATGTCGTTGCGCGCCAAGTCAATGAGCATGACGTGCTCTGCGCGCTCTTTGGGGTCGGCCATGAGTTCTTGCTCAGCGGCCGCGTCTAGCTCTGGTGTGGCACCGCGTGGACGCGTGCCAGCCAGCGGTCTGATGGTGATTTTTTGCGCCTTGCCAACAGCTTCCTTGCGCACCAAAATTTCAGGTGATGCACCCACTACGTGGTGGTCTCCGAGGTCGTAGTAATACATGTATGGGCTGGGGTTTAGCGAGCGCAGGGCGCGGTACAAACTCAAAGGCGGCGCATCAAAGCGCTTGCTCAAGCGCTGTCCGATGACCACTTGCATAAAGTCGCCTGCCTCAATCAGGGCTTGCGCCCGGCAAACTGCAACCTCGAACTCGGCCTGGCTCCGTTCAGACTGTACAGGGTGCGCTGTGTGACCACCCATAGGAGGCACACTGACGGGTACGCTCAAGCGCTGGGTTAATTCTGCAAGTCTTGCGCGCGCGATGTCATACGCATTGGGTTGGGCAGGGTCGGCGTACACCATCAAGTACAAGCGCCCGGACAAGTTGTCGATAACAGCGACCTCCTCGGTTTGCAACAACAAAATATCGGGACAACCCAAGGTATCTGGTGGGCAGGTGTTTTCTAGCTTGCGTTCTATGTGGCGTACGGTGTCATAACCAAAATAGCCTGCCAAACCGCCGCAAAATCTGGGCATGTCAGGCTGCGTGGCCACTTTATAGCGGGCTTGGTAAGCGGCTACAAAATCCAACGGGTTGCCTTGGTTGGTTTCCACCACAACGCCGTCTGTCACCACCTCGGTTGTGGCGGCAGCGCCAAACCCTGTGGCACGCAACAAGGTGCGGGCTGGCAGTCCAATAAAGCTGTAGCGGCCAAAGCGCTCGCCGCCCACCACTGACTCCAGCAGAAAGCTCAATCGCCCGTTGTTTTCCACGTGCGCCAGCTTGAGGTACAACGAGAGCGGTGTTTCCAAGTCAGCAAAAGCTTGGGCAATGAGGGGAATACGGTTGTAACCTTGGGCTACTAGCCCGTTGAATGCGTCTTGCGTCAACATGGTGTGGTGTCTTTCTATCTGCATGTGGCAAGCAGGTTGGCCACATGCATAAATCGTTATAGGCAAACCCCAACCAGTGGGTTGGGTCTCACGCGCGCGTCAATCGATGCGCCGCTAGCAGGTCAGCTGCGTGCTGTCTGGCTACGCCAAGACCAGGCTCCCCGGTCATTGCAACCTGAGGTGATGGATCGATGAAAGAACATGCATGAAAGTGTAGCGCAAACAAAGCCGGTTTATGCGGCTCGGGCCACCACGCCCGTAAACGCCAGCAAGCTGTGAAAGTTGTCGCCGTGAAAGACCGCTGGCAGCTCCACAATGTCTTGGTCGTTGTTGTAGCCCCAGGCCAACAAGGCCACATCCATGTCTGCGGCAACCGCAGCGCCATGGTCGGTCTGGCTGTCGCCCACCATCAAAGACTGCGAGGTCAACACACCCATGTGCGCGCAAGCGGTCAGCAATGGCAAAGCACTGGGCTTCTTTTCAACCAGCGAGTCGCCGCCCCACACGCGGTCAGCAAAGAAGCCGTCTAGGCCTTTTTTGGCGAGCAAGTCTCGGGCGTGTCCTTCAGGCTTGTTGGTCACACAGGCCAAGGCCACACCAGCATCACGCCACGACGTAAGGCCACGCTCAACACCGTCAAACACCTGGGCATGCTGGCCGTTGATGACGCCGTAATGGTTGTAGAAGCCATCTCGCAAACGCTGCAACAAGACCTCGTCACGGCTGTCTTGGTTGGCATGGGCTGCGGCTTCGCGCAGCAGGTGCTCGCCGCCGCGCCCAATCCATTTGCGAATCGACGCTGGCGGCGCACTGGCCAAACCACACCCATTGAGCGAGGCATTGAGTGCGACAACAAAGTCACCAATGGTGTCCACCATGGTGCCGTCTAAGTCGAGAATGATGGCCGCGTAGCGCGGCGACATGGTGTTATCGCTCATGCTGCCAAGGCTTTACGCATGTCTGTGATGGCGCTTGCGTAGTCAGGCCTACCGAAAATAGCGCTGCCTGCCACAAAGGTGTCAGCGCCAGCAGATGCCACGCGGGCAATGTTGTCGGCTTTGATACCGCCATCCACTTCTAAGCGAATGTCTTTGCCGCTGGCATCAATCCGCTTGCGCACATTTTCAATTTTTCGCAAAGCAGACTCAATAAAGCTTTGCCCGCCAAAACCCGGATTCACACTCATGATAAGCACAAGGTCAATGTCATCGATCACCCAATCCAGCACATCCAAGGGCTCACCTGGGTTGAAAGTCAGGCCTACTTGCACGCTTTGCGCTTTGATGGCTTGGATACTGCGGTGCACATGCGCGCTGGCATCTGGGTGGAAACTGATCAGGTCGGCGCCCGCCTTGGCAAACGACTCGGCCAAGGCATCAACAGGGCTCACCATCAGGTGTACATCAATTGGGACCGCCACCCCAGCGGCGGTTTTGGCATGTGGTTTGAGCGCTTGGCACACCATAGGGCCAAACGTTAGGTTGGGCACATAGTGGTTGTCCATCACGTCAAAGTGAATCCAATCCGCACCAGCGGCAATCACGTCACTGACCTCTTGGCCTAATTTGGCAAAGTCTGCCGACAAAATAGATGGGGCGATGCGAAAAGTCATATCTGTATGCGGTGTTTAAAACATTTTTTAGCGGTTTACCATTGTCGCACTGCATTTAAGTCGCGCCGCAAGCGCTACCATTACCCCTATGAGCTCAGCCTACGCCTTCCACATTACCGTCAAGCCCAATTACTTGGCCCAACAATCACATCCGGAAAAAGGCCTGTTCACCTTTTCTTACACCGTCACCATAGAAAACCAAGGCGACGTAGCGGCACAACTGGTTGCGCGGCATTGGGAAATTGAGGATGCACATGGCCAAGTTGAAAAAGTTGTCGGCCTAGGCGTGGTGGGGCAACAGCCTTTGCTGCAACCCGGTGAAGTGTTCGAGTACACCAGCGGCGCACAACTGCGCACACCCGCAGGCATGATGAGTGGGCATTACTTCTTTGTTGCGGTAGATGGCACGCGTTTTGACGCAGCCATTTCCCCGTTCGTGCTGCAAAGCCAAGACACCCCGCCAGACACGCTGCACTGATTGCCATGCGCAAACTGCGGCGTTGACACCGGCACCGCCAAGGCGCCCCTTGCACGCTGTTGGTTGGTGTTAGGACACCCCCCCTGCAGGCAGCGCCTGACCTGCAACGTTCATCGCAGTCGACTATCATGGCGAACTTAGTACTTATTCTCTAAATTATGGACTTTCTACCCACATTGCCACTGGCCACGAACACCTTGTTCTTCTTTGGATTTTTGCTGTTTTGCGGCGCCCTAGGGGGTTACTTGGCGCACCGTGTGAGCTGGATACCTTCCATCACAGGATTTATGCTGGTGGGATTGGTAGCTGGTCCTAACGGCTTGCAGTTGTTTGGCTACGAGACCTTGGCCAATGCCAAAATCGTCATTGATATTTCATTGGCGCTGATTTTGTACCGCCTCGGCTTGTCATTGGACTGGCGTGAAATCGTCAAGGACAAAGCCCTGTTAGTCGTGTCGATGGTTGAGGCCACACTGACATTTGCAGCTGTGTACGTTGCATTGGTGTGGTTTGGCATACCCACGTTGCCCGCCGCCGTTATTGGCGCGATTGCCATTTCATCGTCGCCCGCGGTGCTGATTCACGTCGCGCATGAATTGGGCGCACATGGCCCAACCACAGAGCGTTCGGAGGCGTTGGTGGCCTTGAACAACGTGATCGCTTTTTTGGTGTTTGCAGCCTTGTTGCCTGCGCTGTACAACCAGTCCAACGCGCCGCTGGCCACCATGATTGGCAGTCCGGCTTACCAGCTATTGGGCTCTAGTTTTCTAGGCTTGGTTATGGGCTTGGCCTTGCACCACGTGGCACGCACCACCAAAGGCGCTTCGCAATACAGCTTGGCTTTGGTCGTGGGTGCTGTTGCGATGACTTTGGGCTTGGCCATGATGTTCAAGTTGTCGGTGCTGTTTGCGCCGCTGGTGCTGGGCTTGGTGGTGCGAGGCGTTGAACGCAAAAATGTCTTGGCAAACATGGAGTTTGGCCCCGCATTCGAGCTGTTCTTTGTGGCCTTGTTTGTGTATGCGGGTGCGAGCCTACACCTTAAAGAAATGCTGGCATTTGCGCCCGCGGCGGCCGTGTTTGTGGTGGCACGGTCTGTTGCGAAATGGGTAGGTGTGGCCGCCACCGGCACACTCATGGGTTGGCCACGCAAAGCCAACCTGAATGCTGGCCTTATTTTGTTACCCATGGCGGGCATGGCCATTGGATTGGCCAACACCACAGCGGAACAGTTCCCATACTCTGGGGCGGTTGTGGCGTCTGTGGTGTTTGCTGCCGTCGCCGTGTTTGAAACGATTGGCCCACCTGTCGTGGCGCGTGCGCTTCGCTGGGCGGGGGACGTGCCCAGCGACTACGAAGACCGCGGCATGACCGTGGCGGACACCCAGTTTGAGTCTTCGGGTGACGCTTCAAACAAGACCGACCAAGACCCACAGTGGCACAGCGATATGTATGCCGATGACGCGTCAAACTACACCACAAACGACCTATCAAACGAGCCCGCTGGGAAGGCTGCAAACGCAACGCCACAAACAGGCTTATCTGATACCCCCGACAATACAGGCCATGACCAAGCCGCCCATGACAACAACGACAACAAGCACAAGCCCACAGCCAGTTAGCGGTGGCGAATTTGATCTCATACGTCGCCATTTTGTAAGGCCGCACACATGGGGTGCACATGTGGTGG